>CANJOX010000029.1 GCA_947475795.1 Gemmatimonadota bacterium | reverse complement strand
TCGACCGTGATGACGTTCTTGTTGCCCGTGGCCGAGATGAAGATGTCGGCGTCGTCCACGATGTCTTCGAGCGTCGTGACCTGATAGCCTTCGAGCGCCGCCTGCAGGGCGCAGATGGGATCGATTTCGGTGATGATCACGCGCGCCCCCTGACCCTTCAGCGCCTGCGCACACCCCTTGCCCACGTCGCCGTAGCCCATCACGACGGCGATCTTTCCGGCAAGCATGACATCCGTGGCGCGATTCAGTCCGTCCACGATGCTGTGACGGCAGCCGTACAGGTTGTCGAACTTCGACTTCGTAACGGCGTCGTTCACGTTGATGGCCGGGAAGGCCAGCGTGCCCGCGCGCTCCATCTCGTACAGGCGATGCACGCCCGTGGTGGTCTCTTCGCTCACGCCACGGATGCCGGCCAGCACCTTCGTCCAACGACCCGGGTGCTTCGCCTGCTCGGCGCGCAGCAGGTCAAGAATCACGCCCCACTCTTCCGGTTCGTTGTCGCTGTCGAAGCCCGGAATCACGCCGCTCTTCTCGTACTCGGTGCCCTTGTGCACGAGCAGCGTGGCATCGCCGCCGTCATCAAGCAACAGATTCGGACCCGTGCCGTCGCTCCACATCAGCGCCTGCTCGGTGCACCACCAGTACTCCTCGAGCGTTTCACCCTTCCACGCGAACACCGGCGTGCCCTTGGGCTGCTCCACCGTGCCGTGCGGACCGACGGCCACGGCGGCCGCGGCGTGATCCTGCGTGCTGAAGATGTTGCACGACACCCAGCGCACGTCGGCGCCGAGGGCCACGAGCGTTTCGATGAGCACGGCCGTCTGCACCGTCATGTGCAACGAGCCCATGATCTTCGCGCCCTTCAGCGGCTGCGTGCCGGCGTATTCGGCGCGCAGCGCCATCAAACCCGGCATCTCGAACTCGGCGAGACGGATTTCCTTGCGGCCCCACTCGGCGAGCGCAAGATCACGCACGGCGAACGTGGGACGATCGAGCGAGGCCAATGGCGCAGCGCCCTGTTCGGTGACGACGACGGTGGACATTTACGGGTGATTCCTGAGGGAAGAGACGGAACGGACATCCACAGCGCAGCGCGCCGTGGCGGAGAACAACGCGGGGCCGGTGGCAGCGGGATCCACCGGTAACGGGACATAACGGACTGCGGTAAAGCCGGCGTCGTGCAGCCACGCCGTGAGTTCAAGCGGATCGAAGCCAAGCCAGACGTGACCCATCTGCTCGCGATAACGTTCCTGCGTGTGCGGACGCATATCGGCGATGAGCAGTCGGCCGTTGGGGCGCAACACGCGCCGCACATCGCGCAACGCGCGCAGCGGGTCGGCCACATGGTGCAGCACGAGCATCAGCACCGCGGCATCCAGCGACGCGTCGCCCAACGGCAGCGCTTCGAGTGTGCCTTCGGAGAGCGTGACGTTGTGGCATCCCGCGAGGCGGGCGGACGCCGCCGACAGCATGGCCGGCGACGCATCCACGGCGTAGACGTGCGCCACGTGCGGAGAGAGAGCGGCGGACAGCGCACCGGTACCACATCCCAGATCGCCCACGATCAGGGCGTCGTCCAGCAGGGCCAGTGCGGCGCTCACATCCGCGCGCGCACCGAACATGGTGTCACGCAGGGCATCCCATTCGGCGCTGGCCGTGGCAAAGAACGCCTGCGTGCCGGCCCGGCGAGCCGCGATCACCGCGTCAATACGGGCCGCGTCCTGCAACGTCGCGGGCGTACTGCCCATCGCCGTCCGTACCAGCTCCCAGAGCGCGCGCATGTCGGCGTCGAGCCCCGGATGGCGGCGGTACCAGCGGCTGGCCCCCTCGGCCCGCGAGGCGATCCAGTGCTCGTCAGCCAAAATCTTGAGATGCCGGCTCACGGTGCTCTGCGGTAGCTGCAGCGCGGTGGCAAGCTCCCCGACGGTCAGCTCCTGCCGCTCCAACGCGCCCAGCAGCCGACACCGGGTGGCGTCGGCGAGCTCGACCAGATGGTCGTGGATGGCGAGGCGGGGCGAGGTCACCCGTTTAATATATCCGGATATCCGGATGAAAGGATAGTCCCCGCCGACCGAAGGGCGGTCCCCACGGTCAAGTCGGGGATTCGCCCCTGTCGCCACCCCGTGTCGGTGCTACCATTGCCGTGATGCTTGATCTGCCTCTCGCCCTGGACCTCCTCGTGTCGGCGCTCGTCGGACTGGCGGTTGGCGTCGAGCGGGAATGGTCGGGACATACCGCCGGCCCCGACGGACGCTTCGCCGGGGTCCGCACGTTCACGTTGCTCGGTGTGATCGGGGGCTTCGGCGGGTGGTTTCTCCGCGACGGGCAGCCGGTGCTCGCCGCCGTGGTCCTCGCCGCCGCGACCCTCTTCCCGATCGCGGCCTACACCGCCGCGCTGCGTCGCCCGGGCACCACCACCGACGGCACCACCGAGGTGGCCGCCATCCTCGTGGCCGCCATGGGGGCCACGGCGGGGCTGGGGCACCGATCGGAAGCCAGCGCGGCGGCGGCCGTGTGCGTGCTGTTGCTGGCCGAGAAGTCCACGCTGCACACCGTGTTGCGGCGTGTCGCGGCGCATGAACTGCGCGCCGCGCTCCAGTTTGCGGTGCTCGCCCTCGTGATCCTGCCGCTGCTGCCAGCGGGCGCCTACGGCCCGTACGGGTCGTTTCAGCCGCGGCAGCTCTGGACCGTGGTGCTCCTCTTTTCCGGCCTCAACTTCGCCGGCTACATCGCGCGGCGCGTGATCGGCGAGACCCGTGGACTCGGCGTGACGGGGTTGCTCGGCGGGCTGGTCTCTTCGACGGCCGTCACGCTCACCTTCAGCCGACGCAGCCGCACCGACCCTGCCCTTGCGGTGCCCCTCGCCCTCGGTGTGGTCGCGGCCTGCACGGTGCTGCTGCCCCGCATCTTCGTCATTTCCGCCATGCTGCGGCCAGCAGTCGCGCGCGCCGCGGTTCCCATCCTGCTCCCACCCTTCGTGGCCGGCCTGGCGCTCATCGGCGTCGGCATCTGGCGGGCCGGCAACGCGCGCGAGCACCCCTCGGTCCCTGCCGCGTCCGTGGCCGACGCGGGACAGAATCCACTCGGCCTCGTCTCCTCGCTCCAGATGGCCGTCGCCTTCCAGGTGGTGCTCACGGCCATTGCATGGGTCCAGTCCACGGTGGGCACCACCGGCGTGCTCGTGTCCGCCACGCTGCTCGGCCTCACCGACGTGGACGCCCTGACCCTCTCGATGACGCGCTACGGGTCCGATCCCGGCCACGTCGCGATCGCGGCCACGGCGATCGGCATCGGCGTACTGTCGAACACGGCCCTCAAGTGCACGATGGCGCTCGCGCTGGGGGCGCCCCAGTACCGTTCCCGCGTCGCGATCGGCCTGGGTACCCTCGCCGCGGGGAGCGTCGTGGGACTCTGGATCGGATGGGCATGACACCTCCCGCCACGGACCCCATCACACCTGCGGCCCACAGCGCCGGGCGGCGCGCCATCGCCGCCGTCGGACGGGTCACGCGCTCGCTGTTCGAGCAGATCGGCGGCGGCGGGCGCTTCGTGATGGCCACCGCGCGGGCCGCCGGTGATACCGCCACGTGGATGCCCGAGTTTTCGCTCCACGCCCGAATCCTGGGGGTGGAATCACTCCCCATCGGCATCTTCATCGCGCTCTTCACCGGCATCGTGCTGGCCCTGCTGGCCAGCTATTCCGTCGGCGACCTCGTCCCGCCGTACTTCGTCGGCACGCTGGTGCAGAAGACCATTACGCTCGAGCTGGCCCCGGTGCTCACGGGACTCGCGCTCGCCGGCCGCGTGGGTGCGAACATCGCGGCGGAACTCGGCACCATGCGCGTCACCGAACAGATCGATGCGCTCGAGACACTCACCTTTGATCCGATGAGTCATCTCGTGGTGCCGCGGGTCCTCGCCTCCACCCTGATGTTTCCGATGGTCGTGGGAGTGGCCATGCTGGTCGGGCTGTTGTCGGGATGGGGCGCGTCGCTCGCGCTGCTCGACATCACCACGCCGCAGTTTCTCAAAGGGGTCCGCATTTTCTTCACCGACTTCGACGTGCGGTACGGCCTCGTGAAATCGGCGAGCTTCGGCGCCGCGGTGTCCCTGATCGGCTGCCGCGCCGGCCTCAACACGCAAGGCGGGGCGCAAGGCGTGGGGCGCAGTGCAACGCGCGCCGTCGTGGTGTCCGCCGTGATGATTCTCGTGCTCGATGCCTTCTGGGCACTCGTGTGGCTCACGGGCCGGACCATCCGCTAACGCATACCGGACCACACCATGTACACTTCGTCATGACCACGTCCCGACGCGTCAGCGATTTCGTGGTGGGGGCCACCGTCCTGGTGGTGACCATCGCCATGATCGGTACCGTGCTCTGGCTCAAGCAGACCGATCTCAGCGGCAAGACCACGCACCTCGTCGTCCGCACCCGCGACGTGGGCGGAGTGGCCCTCGGCAATCCGGTGGTCATCCGTGGCGTGCGCTCGGGGCAGATCGAGTCGATCGCGCTGGGCGGACGCGGGTGGGTGGTGCTCCGGCTTGGCATGGAGCGCGGCGTCGACCTCCCTGCCGATCCTGTCGTGCTCCTCACGGCATCGAGTCTGTTCGGCGAATGGCAGGTCACGATCACCGACGCGACGGGCATCCCGGCCGACCGGGAACTCCGCGCGGCCATCGCGGAAGCGCGCACCACCGGCGATACGCTCGCCGGTGCCGTGCTCCCCGACATCGCGCAGCTCACGTCGGTCGCCGGCCGCATCGCCGGCGACGTGGCCAAGGTGGCGGACCGCGTGCAGGTGGCATTCGACGATCAGGCCGCGCGTGAATTGCGCGAATCGATCCGCAACTTCGCCGCGCTGTCCGGTGAATTGGCGATCACGGTGCAGCAGCAGTCAAAAAATCTCGACCGCATCAGTGGCGACGTGCAGCGGGGACTCACCACGGTCAACGCGGCGGCCGCCAATCTGAATGCGTTCTCGAGCCGCATCGACTCGGCCACCAGCCGCGGCGAACTGCAGCAGATCATGGCGAACTCGCAGTCGGCGGCCCGGGAGCTGCTCGCGGCCACCACACGGCTACGCGAAGTGGCCGAGGGGCTCGATCGCACCGAAGGACGACTGGCCAGCGCCACCGCGCGCGCCGATTCGGTGCTCGCCAAAGTGAACGGCGGCCGCGGTACGCTCGGGCTGCTGGTGAATGATCCCGCGCTGTATCAGCAGAGCGATTCATTACTGCGCGAACTGCGGGCGCTCGTGGACGACGTCCGCCGCAATCCCAAACGCTACATCAACGTGCGGATGTTCTAGCCGTCGGTACCGGTGGCGTGTGTGCGCGGTGCCGGCGTCTTACGCCGCCGGCACCGCGAGCACACCACGCCGCGATGCACGCAGCACGCGCGTGGCCACGGAGCCCACCACGAGGCGTTCCAACGACCCGTGACGCTGTGTGCCCACCGCAATCAATTCGGCCTGCGATTGCTGCATGTAGGACAGCAGCGACGACGCCGGGTCACCACGGACCGTCACCATTTCCACCAGCATCGTGTTGGGTACGTCGAGCTGCACGCGCAGCTGATCAAACAGCGGCGGCAGCGTGCGGCCGTAATCGGCATCCCACAGTTGCCAGTCGGTGGACGGATGTTCGAAGCGTGGACGGACATGCACGAGGGTGAGCCGTCCCTCCGGGGCAATCAGCCGCGCAGCGAGTTGGGCAGCCTGCACGCTCGCCGCACTGAAATCCATCCCCACCACGGCGTGCTGCGGCACGGCGGGAAAGCCCAGCCCCACCGCCAGCACCGGAACCCGCGATTCCCGCAATGTGGCCAGCGTGGTCTCGGTGCCGAACAGGCGATCCAGCGGATTGTGTCGCCCGATCCCCATCACGATCATCGACGCGTGGCGCCGGGCCGCTTCCGCCGCCAGCGTCCGCGCGGGCGGGCCAAGGACCACCTCGACCGGCCATGACGGGTCGCCGGCCGCGGCCACCGCAATCGCCCGTTGCACATCGTCCACCATCGCCACACGACGGGCTTCATCGAGACCGGCCGGCACCGGCAACACATCCATGCCGGCGGCGACGCCGGGCGTGCGCTCGCAGATGCCAAGCACCTGCAGTGGACCACCCATCACCGACGCGGCGAGACGTCCGGCGTTGCACAGGGCCTCGCTGGCGGTGGGCGCACTGTCGCAGGCCAGCAAAACCGGCCCGTCAGTGACATCGGGCGCAACGTCCGGATGCGACCCAGCGTCGGGTGCAGTTACTGTCATGGCCGAAAAATCCTCGAGCGGCAGGCGCAGTGGGCGGATGATGTCGTCGACACGCACGCCCCGACTCCCTCAGGAGTTGGGCCCGCGCATTAACCGACACGGGAAGAATGGTGGCCTGTTTTCCGGCCGCGCTCTATCGGGGAGTTCGGGCCACCCTGTCGGGGAATCCCGCACAGCACACGCCGGCACACGCACTTAGAGCGCCCAGCGCATCCCACGGGCCAGCGCATCGAGGAGCCGGTGCGGCATGGTGCGTGCGCGCCACGCGGCGGCGGTGATCTCACGGCTGGTGGTGAGATCCTGCTGGAAGGTGTCTTCCACGGCCGTCCCGCACGCGGCGTCGAGCACCAGCACGTTGCACTCGGCGTTCAACCAGAACGACCGGAAATCGAGATTCGACGATCCGATCAGCGACGCATAGCCGTCCACCACCATCGTCTTGGCATGCAGGGTGGCACGTTCGTATTCGAACACCCGCACACCGGCCGCCAGCAGCGTGGCGTACGCGCCGTGCGCGGCGTGGCGCACGATCGGCACGTCCGTGCGTGCGCTGGGCAGCAGCAACCGCACATCGACGCCACGACGTGCCGCCGCGGTGAGCAGCGACAGCGCGCGCGTGGGTGGGGCAAAGTACGGCGTGGTAATCCACAACCGCTCGCGCGCGCCGCCCAGCAGCGCGGCGATGACGCCGAGCATCTCGCGCTGGCCACGACCGGGGCGTGGGTCGAGCACGAGCACGGCGCGATCCTCGGGGGCGGCCGTCTCGATGACGCGCCGCACCAGGCGGCCACGGCGCCGGTCGCGCCGCCGCCCCAGCTGTCGCTGCACCGCCGGCGGCAGCGCAAACGGGAGCGCCGGAGCCCGCACGCGCAGCTGCAGCGACGGCGTCGTGTCCAAATCGGCCCAGCTCACATACTCCAACCCGGGGAGCGCCGGTCCGCGGGCGCGGTCCCACCCTTCGGCGAACACGGCCGCCAGTTCACGCGCCACCGACCCTTCCACCTGCACGAACGTGTCGCGCCACGCGCCCTCGTGATGCAGGATCGACGACCCGTACTCCGTGCCGACGTTCATGCCCCCGGTAAAGGCGAGCGCGCGATCGCACACCAGCAGTTTGCGATGATCCCGTCGCAGCATCTCGAGCGGATGCTGCCACACGCGGTGAAAGAGCCGCACAGTCACGCTGTAATCGGTCAGCCCCCGCCAGAAGTCGTCGTCGGTCCCGATCGAACCCACCGCGTCGGCCAGCACGCACACGCGCACGCCGCGGGCGGCGGCGCGTACGAGCGCCTGTTGCACCGAGGTGCCCAACCTGTCGTCGCGCAGGATGTAGGTCTCCAGCAGTACCTCCTCGCGCGCCGCATCGATGGCCTGCATCATGACCCGGAACGCCTCGGCCCCGTCAACCAGCAACACCACGGGTGGACAGCGGTGTAACGGGCCGCCGTCGATGCGCTGCACGAGCTCCCGGAAGGCCGGATCGCGCACGCCCACCGCCAGATGCCGTGCGGCACCCCACGCCCGGTACGCCCGCACCTCGCGCGGCGGATGCGGATCAGTCATGTTGCAGCATGACGCTGCTCCTTCGACTTCTGGTCAATGCGGTCGCCCTCTGGTGCGCGGCCCGTTTCATCGATGGCATCGACTATACCGGCAACTGGCAAGGCCTGCTCGGGCTCGCGCTGGTGTTCGGCGTCGTGAACACGCTGGTGCGCCCGATTCTGTCGTTCTTTTCGTTTCCGATCCAGATCCTGACGCTGGGACTCTTCACGCTCGTGCTCAACGCGGGCATGCTGCTGCTCACCAGCGCCCTTGCCGCCCGCTTCGACATCGCGTTTCACATCGGCAGCTTCGGCGCCGCCGTGCTCGGTGCCCTGCTGGTGAGCGTGCTCAGCACCGTGCTCAGCTGGATCGTGATCCCCCGCCCGCGCGACGACGACTGAGCGGCGGCGCGCGTCCTGACACACACGCCGTCACGCGGTCGCTGTCTCCGGAAGCTGGTCCAACAGCCGTTGCAGCACCAGTTCGAGTTGCTCGCGCAGCCGCTCCGGGGCCACGATCACGGCGTCGGGACCGTACTGGAGCACGTGGCGGACGGCCCACGCCTCGTCGGCCAGCGGGTAGCGCACCACGATCGACCCATCGGGCTGCAGCGCCCCGGACTCGCGTTCAGCGATCCAGCGCGCCACCGTGGCACTGTACCGCACCTCGAGATACTCGGGGGCGGGCGCGTCCTGCACGAACACATGCCCCTGCTGCAGCACGGCGTCCACGGAAAAATCAGGCGGACGCGTGAACGGCTGGTCGGTGGCCACGGCATCGGTCACGCGATCGAGACGAAACACGCGCAACTGGACGGCGCGCTCGCAGTGCGCCACGAGATAGATGTTCGCATCGGCCCGCACCATCGCATACGGATGCACCCGCCGGATGGACGGGTGCGCGTCGTCGGGCCGCTGATACGTGAGCTCCACCACACGATGTGTTTCCACGGCGCGCTGGAGCACCACGACTGCCGTCCATTCGTCCTCACGCGCGGCCTCGACCGCGACCCCATGCGCAGCCACCGCGCTGGCCTCATCCGCGGTTGCATCGACGGTCCCGCGCGCGGACCGCGCGCCCGCGGCTTTGCGCCGATCGACCACCGTGTCCACCGGGCGTGCCGCGGTGTCGCGCAGTCGCTCCCGTACGCCGCGCACCAGATGCCGCTCGTCGACGGGGAGCTCCTGCTGCAGGATCCCGAGCCCGAGTTCGAGCGCCGCGAGCTCCGGTCGGGTGAGCCGCATGGGCCGCTTGAAATGCGCCGAGCGCATGGACACGCGCTGATCACCCACGAACAGCTGAATGGCGTCCACGAAACCGGCCGGCGTATCGTCCCGGTCCAGGCAGGCGAAATCGTTGGCGAGGGTCTTGGCGTCGGTGCCCACGCGGGCCGCCAATTGGTCCAGCGTCAGGCTCGGCTCATCGGCCATGAGCGGGAACGCCAACAGCAGACGCTGCAGACGGTCGTCGGCGCTGGTCATGCCACCTCCTGACGCATCGGCGGCGGCACCGACGCGACACGATGCGCCGTCAACGTGGCCTGCACGAGGACACGCCAGTGCTCGCACCACTCCACCGGTGCCACAACGGTGGCGTCGCCGCCGAAGGTGAGCAGCCAGCGCAGAAATGGATCGCGGCGGCGCACGGTGAAGAGGCGCTGTCCCGCATCGGGGGCGGGCTGGCCCAGCTCCATCCCCTGCAGCACCTGCCCCGACGTCCCCTGAAACGCGACGACCACCGACACCGCGTCCTCGTCGCCCAGCTCCCACGAGTGACGCGAAGCCGCATGCCGCTCGAGGTCGAAGTCGTCCGGAATCACATACTCGGGCTGTTTGCGCGTGTTTTCGTAGCGGGCACGGGACACACGGCTCAGACGGAACTGCCGCAGCCGGCGCCGCGCCGGATCGTGTGCCACCAGATACCAATGCCCCGTGAGAAACACGAGGCCGTACGGCTCCACGGTGCGCTCACCCGGTGCGTCGGCGCTCATGCCGGCGTACGTGAACGTGACGCGCTTGCGCAGCGTGAGCGCATCGCGCAGCACATCGAAGGTGCTGGCGTGCACTTTTACCGCCGCGACCAATGGCTCGCCGATCGGCAGCAGCCCCACATCCTGTTCCAGCTTGCGGATGGCACTCATCGCATCGTGGTCGAGCGTCGCGTTGCCCAGCGCGCGCACCCGCGCCGCGGCGCGCCGAAGGGTGAGGCATTCGTCCGGCGTAATCGCGAGCACGGGGAGCAACTGATAGCCGATCCCCGCGGGACGTGGGATCGTGCGTAATTCGACTTCCGGCACCAGCCGCGATTCGCACAGCGCCAGCAGCGGCATGTAGAACGCGTCGTGCCGCAGCCGGTAGCGCGACTCACCGCCATCGCTGTCCTGCACCGTTTCGATGGGCACCCCGAAGGCGCGGAGTTCGTCCTTGTCGCGCTCGAAGGTGCGCCCCACACTTTTCTCATCGACCGCGCCACCGGCATACCCGGGAACGTCCTGCCGCAATTCGGCGAACGTCGCGGCAGTGCGCCGGCGGAGGAGCGCCGCGAGGAGATCGAGCCAGCGGGTCAGTTTGTCGGCGGCAGCCATTGCAATGCACGGCAAAGGGTCACGAAACACGAAGCACCCGGTCCACGGGGAACCGGATGCTCCAATTCTACTGCACACCTCCGACAGGGCGAGTCTCCGGCGGTCATCACGCCGTTTCTCGACGCCACTCGAGCTAGGCGATGAACACCGGCACCACGAACTGACAGAACAGCGCACCGACCACCGTCATCGCGAATCCCCACACCAGCAGCTGTCGGAACAGCTGACTGGTGTCGTGGCCGATCGGCACAGCAGCGATACACAGCGCCCCGATGGTGGACAGCGGGGACACGTCCACCAGCGCCGCCCCGACGTTGATGCTGATCGCGATCTGCAACGGGTTACCGCCGCCGAGCTTGGCGACCAGCCCGGGCACCGCGGGGAGGAACGCCGGATATACGACGCCGGAGGTCGAGCTGTAGGTCGAGATCAGCCCCGTCACGCCGGCGATGACGCCGTTCACCGAGCCCGGCGTGGCCAGCTTCGCCAGGACGGTCGTGAAGAGATCCATCCCGCCGGTCTTCTCCAGCACGCCGATCAGCACGCTCACGCCGCACACCATCACGATCACCGGCCAGGGCACCTGCTTCAGCATCGCACTGTCGTCCCCGATACCAATCACGACCAGCAACTCCGCCGCGGCGAACGCGGTGAGCCCCGGATTGAACTTCAGAAAGAGCACCGCGCTCACCCACAGCACGCCGACCGTCAGCGTGGTCCAGTGCGCCCGGGTGAACGCATTCCCCTCCTCCTCGATCACGACCCGTCCGCCACGCAACATCGCGGGGCCGCCAAACATCGCCCAGGCGGCCACCGCCACGATCGCGTGCGCCGCGAAGTTCATCACCAGCACTTCCGTGGCGTGACCGCCTAATCCCGCCTTCTCCATCAGCGTCTGCACCAGCGCCCCGATGGCACTGATCGGCGACAGGTTGCCGGCGTTCGCCCCATTGCCGACCATCAACGCCATCAGGAACATCGGTGCCTTCGCACGGTGCGCGAGGCCCATCGCAAGCGGTGCCATCAGCGCGGTCGTCGCCACCGATCCCGGTCCGCTCGTGGAAATCAGGCACGACAGCAGAAACACGAACGGCGGCAACAGCACCGCGCGTCCTTGCAGCAGCCGAACGCCGTGGTGCGTGACCGCCTGCATCGTGCCGTTGGCTTGCGCGATCCCGAACAGCAAGGTCACGCCAAGGAGCGTCAGAAAGAGTGACGACGGAAACACCGCCATCAGCTGCTCCACCTTCCAGTCGGCCGCGAACGTGGCAACACCCCAGGCCAACGCGACCGCGAGGACACCGACGTTGACGCGCGACGTCAGACTGGCTGCCACCACCAGCAGTAGCGCCAGCAGGGAGAGCAGCGCCGGACTCACGCCGCAGTCCAGGGCGGCAGCAGATGTCGCTGCACTTTGCCCAACGCCGTCCGTGGCAGCGCATCCACCCGCACGAAACCGCGCGGCACTTTGAACGAGGCCAGCTGCGTCCGGACCTGCTGCGCGAGCGCCTCGAGATTCACCGCGGCATCGCACACGAGATACGCCACCGGTACTTCACCGCGCACCGCATCCTTCACCCCGACCACCGCGGCTTCGTGCACGCCGTCCTGCTCGGCCAGCAGCTCCTCGATTTCACGCGGGTAAATGTTGAAGCCACCCGAGATGATCAGATCACTGCGACGCCCTTCCAGCGTGATGTAGCCGTCCGCCGCGCGCACGCCCACATCACCGGTGCGAAACCAGCCATCCGCGAAAGCCACCGCCGTGGCATCGGGACGACGCCAGTAGCCGTCGCACACATTCGGCCCGCGCACCCACAACTCGCCGCTCGTACCATCGGGCACATCCACACCGGCCTCGTCCACGATGCGCACCACCGTCATCGGCATCGGAAAACCCACGGTGCCGGGGCGACGCTCACCATAGAACGGATTGCTCACGTTCATGAGCGTCTCGGTCATGCCGTAGCGCTCCAGAATTACATGGCCGAACCGCTCCCGGAACGCCTCCATCACGGGGGCGGGCAACGGCGCCGAACCCGACACGAACAGCCGGGACCGCGCCCCGATCGCGGCGGCGCGCTCGGGCGCCACCTCGAGCAGGCGCACGAACATCGTCGGCACGCCGAAGAACACCGTGGGCTGATACGCCTCGAACCAGTCGGCCGCGCGCTCATGCTCGAAGCGCTCGGCCAGTCGCATATGGCAGCCACTCAGCAGCCACACATGCAGGCCGTTGCCCAGCCCATGCACGTGGAACAGCGGCAGCACGGCGAGATACCGGTCGTCGCTGGTGAACTCCCACGCGCTGGTGAGCGCCAGCGCGTTCGCCGCGAAGTTGCCGTGTGTGAGCACCGCGCCCTTCGAGGCGCCGGTGGTCCCCGAGGTGTACACGAGCGCGGCGGGCGTATTCGCCACACACTGCACCGTGATCCGCTCCGACAACTGCGGCGCGGCCTCCGCACGCAAGGCTTCGAGACTCCACGACGTCACCCCCGCCGGCAGGTCGCCTTGCTGGGCGGCGGTGGTCACCACCGCCACCGGTGCCGCATCGCTCACGATGTGCGTGATCTCGCGCTCGCGATACAGCACGTTGATCGGCACCACGATGATGCCGGTCTTGATGCACGCCAGCCAGAGATCGATGATCTCGACCCGGTTGGTAAGATAGAAGGCCAGCCGGTCGCCCGCGTTCACGCCACGCGCGCGCAGCGCATGCGCCATCCGGTTGCTGCGTGCTTCGAGTGCACCGAAGGTCAGCGCGAGGGGCTGGCCGGTTGGATCAAGACAGTCAAGCGCGGGGGACGCGGCGCGGCCGAGCAACGACCGATCGTAGAGGGCAAGGAGTGACATGGCGCGCAAGGTACGCCGCCCCCCCGCTCGGTCAAGCGCGTGTCACGAAAGTCCGAGCGCACGCACCAGGGCCTGCACGCCGGCCAACTGCAGTCCGTCCTCTTCAAAGACGATCACCCCAAGCAGGGCGTGCGCCACATCGTCCGGCAGCCGGTCCACCCGGAACACCTGAATCACCGGCCCTGCCGCCATCGCGTCACGCAGCCGCGGATGTGACCACCCGGCCTCCAGCGTTGGCGCCTGATCGCAGCCCGTGGTGAGCACCGTGCGCAGCGCCGATGCCGGCGCGCCGCGGTAGCACACCACCGGCAGCGCCGCCCCGAAGCTGCGCTCGAACAGCGCCTGCCACGCCATCGGCCGGGCCCCCTGATCACGGGCACCCGACGCCAGCACGACGCGCGGCGATTGGGCCAGCACGTGCATCCGCTGCACCGCATCCTGCAAATCGTCGAGAATGCGCGCCGCCCGATCGGGCGCCGCGTCGGGTCCTGAATTGCCAGAAGCATCGGCCATCCCCCAATCTTCTCTTCCGCCCGCGGCGCAGCCACCCCAAAAGACCCCGTGTTCACACTTTTCGTCGTTGTCTTTCTCGATCTGATTGGGTTCGGGATGATCATCCCGGTCTTTCCGTTCTACGCGGAACAGGTCGGCGTGGCTCCGGCCTCGGTCATTTTCTTCCTCGGGCTCTATTCACTCGGGCAGCTGGTGGGCGCCCCGATCTGGGGGAGCCTGTCCGATCGCATCGGCCGCCGTCCGGTGCTGCTCGCCACGTTGCTGGCCAACACCGCCGCGTCGCTGATGCTGGCCTTCAGCACCACCGGCGCGATGCTGGCCGTCTCCCGCATCGTTGCGGGACTGGCCGCCGGCAACATCTCGGCGGCCTACGCGTACACCACCGACATCACCACCGACGCCAACCGCCCCAAGGCGCTCGGCCTGCTCGGCTCGGCGTTCGGCGTCGGCTTCATCCTCGGCCCCGCGCTCGGCGGCCTCCTGGCCGGCGCCCACCCCGAGAATGGTGCCGGCTTTGCCCGCGTGGCCTACGGCGCCGCGGTGCTCTCACTCGTGGCCTTCTTCCTGACGCTGTTCCGACTCCCGGAATCACTCCCCCCCGAAAAACGTCGCGCGAAGTCGACGAAACGCGTGGGCATGACCACGTTCTTCACGCGCCCCGTCCTCCGGGATCTGCTCATCGCCACCATCATCGTGGTCGCCGCCGTCGCCCTCTTCCAGAGCACGCTGGCGCTCTTCACCGCCGACCGGCTCGGTGTCGGTCCGCGGACGCTGGGGTGGATCTACGGCTTCGTGGGCGTCATCTCCGTCGTGGTCCAGGCCGGCGTCATCGGTCCCCTCACGCGCCGCTTCGGCGCCCAGGCCCTCACCCGCGCCGGCGCCGTTCTCGTCGCCATCGGGATGGGATGTGTCCCCGCCTCGCACTCGATCGGGGTGCTGCTGGTCGCCCTCGGCATCTTCGGCGTCGGCTCCGCGCTCTTCAATCCCAGCATGAGCGGACTCGTCGCCACCGCCGCCGCCCCGCACGAGCGGGGCAGCGTGCTCGGCGCCTATCAGGGCGCCGCCAGCATGGGCCGCGTGATCGGCCCCTTCGCCGCCAGCGGCGTCGCGAGTGCGGCCTCGCTCTCCATGCCCTTTCTGGTCGGTGCGGTCGTGTCGCTGGCGGGTGCCCTGCTCATTCACACGCGTCCCCGAGCAACCCGCGGCTGACGCGCGTGCGCACGGCGCCATCGCAGATTGGGAAATCCGCCGAACCGCTGAGACCGGCACGTCATCACCTCGTTGCTTGACCCACCCTCGGGCGTACGGCACATTCGCAGCGAACAGGCCGCGCGGTCGTCCGCGCCGCGCCTCCGTCGTGCGTCCGTCTGACGCGCGTCTGTCTGACTTTCCCGATCCCCGCCATGATCACTCCGCTCTTCCGCGCCGCGCCACTCGGGGCGCT
>CANJOX010000028.1 GCA_947475795.1 Gemmatimonadota bacterium | reverse complement strand
CACCGCGTACGTCACGGCCGATCATCATCAGGACGACGACTACGCGCCGTACGTCTACATGACCACCGACTTCGGGAAGACGTGGACCAGCATCCGCGGCGATCTCCCCGACCGCGCCTGGTGGACGCACGTGATCCGCGAGGATCCGAAGAACCGCAACCTGCTCTACCTCGGTACCGAGGCGGGCGTGTGGGCCAGCTGGGACCGCGGCGCACACTGGCACTCGCTGCGCGGACGCCTCCCGGTCACCCCCGTGCGCGACATCCAGATCCATCCGCGCGATAACGATCTCATCGTCGCCACGCACGGCCGCGGGCTCTACATCCTCGACGACCTCGCCCCGTTCCAGCAGCTCGGACAGGTGCTCACCGCCGACGCGGCGCTCTTCGACCTGCGCCCGGCGATCAAGTGGACCTCGTGGAACCGTGACGGCAACCTCGGTCAGCGTACGTACGCCGGCGAGAACCCGCCCACGGGTGCGATGATCTCGTACTACCTCAAAACGCAGCCGGCCGGTGAAGTGAACGTGGAAGTGGCCGACGCGACCGGTCGCGTGGTGCGCCGGTTCCGCCGCGTCCCCGACGAGGCCGGTGTCCAGCGCATCGTGTGGGATCTGCGTGAAGAGGCGGCCCCCGGTGCCGGTGGCGGCGGTCGCGGCAATCGCGGCGCCGTGGAAGCCGCGGCGCCCACCGACACCTCGCTGGCCGGACTGCGCGAGCGCCGTCGGGCCGCGCAGAACCGCGACGCGGGCGGTGGCGGCGAAGAAAGCTTCTTCGGGCCGGCATCCGCCTGGGCCGTCCCCGGCACCTACACCGTGACGCTCGTGGTGAACGGTCAGCGGTACGCCAAGCCGGTTGTGGTGCAGAACGATCCGCGCATCGAGATGACCGCCTCGCAGGTGGCCGAGCAGTTCGAGGCGGCCAAGGGCGTCGAAGCCACGCAGGCGCGCATCGCCCGCGTCATTGCCGGCGTGGATGATCTCTCGCGGCAGCTCACCGCCGTGCAGGGCGCCCTGCGTGCGGCACCCGGCCTGACCAACGGCGCGGCAGCGCTCACCGAAATCGGCGGCGCGCTGCGCGACCTCCGGCACTTCCGCGACTCCGTGCTCGCTCGGCCGCTGGCTGGGCTGGGATACCGTCAGTACCCGCGCCTGCGGGAAGAAGCCCAGACGGTGAGCGGTATGATCGCGCGGCCGCAGTGGCCGGTCACGGCCGGTGAGAAGTTGCGCGCCGGCGAGCTGGGTGTGGAAACGACCGATGCCCAGGGGCGCCTCGACGCGCTCACCCGCGAACGCATTGGCCGCATCAACGAGCTGCTCAAGGGGTCGCCGCACATCATCACGCCGATTGCGGGACGCATCGTCCCGTAGGCACGGACCACCAGCCCGGTCGGCGGGAGTGACCCCCGTCGACCGGTGCCCGCCGCACCGTGTAGGTTGGTCCGGATGAAAGTCATGATCTTCATCCAGTGGCCGGTGCAGGCGTGGTCCATTCCCGACGCCCAGGCCGACGCACTCGCGACGGCCTTCCCCGAGGTGGAGTTCGTGCGCGCCCGTACGCTCGAGGAGGCCGGCCGCGCGATCGTGGACGTGGACGTCTGCTTCGCCGCCATGCTCGCCCCGGCGATGATCGCCACCGCGCCACGGCTGCGGTGGGTGCATTCGTCCGCGTCGGCGGTGCAGGGACTGCTCCCGCTCGCCGAGCTCGCCGGAGCTGGGGTGCAGCTCACGAACTCGCGCGGCGTGCAGGCCATCCCGATCGCCGAGCATGTGATGGGTGGCCTGCTGCAGCTGTCGCGACGGTTCGACCGCACGCTGCGCGCACAGCAGGATCAGCAGTGGATTCAGCACGAGCTGTCAGTGGACTGGCCGTGGATGCTCCACGGCCGGCGCATGACGATCGTGGGGCTGGGCACGATCGGGCTCGAGGTGGCCAAGCGGGCGCACGCGTTCGGGATGCACGTCACGGGCGTGCGTCGCCATGCCGACCGCGAGCGTCCGTCGTACGTGGATGCCGTGGTCGGGGCCGACCACCTCGATGACGCGCTCACCGGCTGCGATGTAGTGGTGCTGTCGGCACCGGGCACCGCGCAGACGCAGCATCTGATCGGTGCGCCGCAGCTGGCGCGGCTCAACCGCGGCGCGGTGCTCGTGAATGTGGCGCGCGCCGGCATCGTGGACGGCCCCGCCATGCTGGCGGCACTGCACAGCGGGCAGCTGGGCGGCGCCGTGCTGGACGTATTCGATCACGAACCGCTCGCCGCGGATCATCCGCTGTGGACCACGCCGAACGTGGTGCTCACCCCCCACAGCGCAGGCTTTCGCGCCTCGCACTGGGATGAGGTGGCAGCACTCTTCCGCGACAATCTGCGCCGGTTTCAGCGTGGGGAGCCGCTGCGCAATCCGGTGGATCCTGCCGCCGGCTACTGAGCACGCGGTGCCGCTGCGGCCCGCCACGCGGTTCCCGTCCCCTTCACCACACCGTCTCATGCCGCGTCTTCCCGCCCACGTCCGCATGCTCACGCGTGCCCTTCCGCTCGCCGCCGCGTGGCTGCTCGCGTCAGCGGGTGAGGTGCACGCGCAACGCGAGAGCACACAACGCGAGAGCGCACAACGCATCATCGACCTCGACGCCGCTACGATCCCCGAGATCAATGCGGCCTTCGATGCCGGCACGCTCACCTCGGTGCAGCTGGTGAACCGGTATCTCGCCCGCATTGCCGCGTACGACCGGCAGGGGCCGGCCATCCGCGCCGTACTCGCGCTCAACCCGAACGCCCTCGAGACGGCACGGCAGCTGGACGCCGAGCGCAAATCCAAGGGCCGGCGTTCGCCGCTGCACGGCATTCCCGTGGTGCTCAAGGACAACTTCGACACCCGCGACCTGCCCACCACCGGCGGCTCGGTGCTGCTCAAGGGCTACGTCCCCGCGCGCGACGCGGTGCTCGTGCAACAGCTGCGCGACGCGGGCGCGATCGTGCTGGCCAAAGTGAACATGTCCGAGTTCGCGTCGGCCGGCATGTACAGCTCGTTGGGCGGCCAGACGCGCAATCCGCACGATCCGGCCTACGCCCCCGGTGGCTCGTCGGGGGGCACCGGCGCGGCGGTTGCGGCCGCCTTCGCGCAGTTCGGACTCGGAACCGACACCGGGGGGAGCATCCGCGGCCCGGCGTCCATCAACGGCATCGTCTCGCTCAAGCCCACGCTCGGGCTGCTCAGTCGCACCGGCATCATCCCGCTGGCGCTGTCGTTCGACACCGGCGGCCCGATGGCGCGCTCGGTCACCGACATCGCCATCGCGCTCGGCGTCCTCACCGGCGTGGACACCACCGATACCGCCACCCGCGCCAGCGCCGCGCACGCGGCCCGTGACTATACGCCGTACCTCCGGGCCGATGCCCTCAAGGGCGCACGCATCGGGATCGCGCGGGACTTCACCGGGGCAGACGCCGAGGTGGACTGGGTGGTGGAGGCCGCGCTGGAGACGATGCGACAGGCCGGTGCCACCATCGTGGAGGTGCGCTTTCCGCCGTGGATGTTGAACGCGCGCGATGCGTGGTACAACGCGGTGCGCTTTCCCGAATTTCCGGTACAGATCGCGGCGTATCTCGCGAACACCCCGGCCGCGTATCCGAAAACGCTGGCGCAGCTGCTGCAGCGCGCCCGCGCCATCCCGTCGCTGGGCGACGATGACACTGGGCCGAACGCCTCCCGCTGGTCACGCTTCGTTGCGGAAGCCGCCAGCGGCAGCATGGACAGCTATCGCTACCGGTCGGTGCGCGATCACGCGCTGCCGATGATGCGCGAGGTGGTACAAGGCATGCTGGACGCCGACCGTCTCGATGCCATGGTGTATCCGCCCGCGTCCGACCGGGCGGCCCCCATCGGCGTGACGCGGAGCGGGACGCCCGCACCCGATGCCAGCAACATCGCCAACCTGACTGGATTTCCCGATCTCACGGTGCCGGCGGGGTTCAGCGACAACCGCCTCCCCATCGGCCTGTCATTTCTCGGGGCCGCGTGGAGCGAACCGAAGCTCATTGCGCTGGCCTACAGCTTCGAGCAGGCCACGGCAGCCCGCCGGCGGCCGCGCTTCACTCCGGCCTTGGCCGGCGATGCCATCCGTCTGCCGCGCTAAGCGCCGACGGATGGCCCAACGGTGGTGCCGGTGCGTTACCGCATGCGGTCGCGGCGCACCAGCACCTTCTTGCCCTTGATCGTGGTGTTACGCAGCGCCGTGATGATGTCCTCGGCGATCTCCTCCGGCACCTCGACCGTGCTGTAGCCATCGGCGATCTGAATGGCGCCGATCACGCTGGCGTCGATCCCGACCTCGTTGGCAATCGCGCCCACGAGATCGCCCGGCCGCATCTTGAGCTTGCGTCCGGCACCCACCCACAACCGCGCCACGCTCCACTCGGGCTTCGCGCGCTTCGTGGCCTTGGCGGCACGCGGGGCGCCGTCCTCGCTGCGGCTGGGACGACCACCTTCGCGACTCCCGTCACGTCCGGCATCACGCCCCGCATCACGCCCCGCGTCGCGCGGACCGCTGGTGGTACGCGGACCGCGGTCGTCGGTGCGCGGCTGCACGGCCGGGATGTCCGGCTCGTCGGCCACGTCGTTGGAATCGAACAGCTTCACCGCCGCCGCCGCGATATCCATCACGTCGAACTCACCAGCCAGCGACTCCACGATCCCGCGGAACTTGTCGAGGCCGCCGTCCATGATCGTTTCGCGCAGCGTCGTGCGCACCAGCTGCAGCCGGTGGGCGCGCAGGTCGTCCACCGTGGGCACCTGCGCGATCTCAATGCGCTGACTGGTCATGCGCTCGATGTTGCGCAGCAGCCGGTGCTCGCGCGGCTCCGCCAGCGTGATCGCCACGCCCTCACGGCCGGCGCGGCCCGTGCGGCCGATGCGGTGCACATACGATTCGGCGTCGGCCGGCACGTCGAAGTTCACCACGTGCGACACATGCTTCACATCGAGCCCGCGCGCGGCCACGTCGGTGGCGATGAGCAGATCGGTCTTCCGCGTGCGGAACTTGGTCATCACGCGGTCGCGCTGATCCTGGCTCAGGCCGCCGTGCAGCGCATCGGCACGCAACCCGCGCGCCATCAGCGTCTCACTCAGTTCGTCCACCTCGGTGCGCGTGCGGCAGAAGACGATCGCGCTCGTGGGCTGCTCGATGTCGAGCACGCGCGCCAGCGCCGTCATCTTGTGCGCCCGCGGCACGATGTACGCCACCTGGCGCACGCGGGCCGACTCGCCCTGCGGCACGATTTCGCGATCGATCGTCACCAGCACCGGGTCGCGCAGCTGCCGCTTCGCGATGCTCGCGATGCGCGGCGGCAACGTGGCCGAGAAGAGCGCCGTCTGGCGCGACTTCGGCGTGGCCTCGAGAATGGCCTCGAGATCCTCGGCGAAGCCCATGTCGAGCATCTCGTCGGCCTCGTCGAGCACCACCGTCTTCAGCGACGACATCTGCAGCGTGTTACGGCGGATGTGATCGAGCGCGCGTCCCGGCGTGGCGATCACCACGTCGACGCCGCGCTTGAGCGCCCGCACCTGCATTTCCATGGAGGAGCCGCCGTACACCGCCAGCGCGCTCACGCCCATCGGCTTGCCGTAGCGATGCACCGCTTCGGCCACCTGCATGGCGAGTTCGCGGGTGGGCACCAGGATCAGGGCGGAAGTCCGCTCACTGCCCTTGGCCGTCACGTTCACGCGGCTCAGCAGCGGCAGCGCGAACGCCGCCGTCTTGCCGGTGCCGGTGGCCGCCTGCGCCAAGACGTCGCGTCCCTCGAGGAGGGGCGGAATGGCAGCCCGCTGCACCGGGGTCGGTTCTTCGTAGCCCAGCGCAGCGAGCGCCGTGGCAATGCGGGGGTCGAGTCCGAGCGCCGCGAATCCGGTATCGCTCACGTCGTGCCCGCTGTTCCGTGCGGCGACGTCGCGCTCGTCCGGCTGGGTCATGTCAAGTCTCCTTATTAGATGTGCAATCTATCCTATTCCGGGGCCGATATGTGGTTTCCCCCGGGGAAATCGACGAGATTCTCAGTCATCATGACCGACGAGCCACTTCCGTTCGACGTTCGGCACTCCCCGATTCAGGGGTTTGGCGGCTACGCCACGCGCCCGATCGCCGCCGGCACGCGCATCATCGAGTACGCCGGCGAACGGCTCACTCCGGCCGCCGCCGAGGCGCGCTACCCCGACGTACCGGGCGAGCGGCACCACACCTACCTGTTCGCGATCGACGACGACGTGGTGGTGGACGCGGCGGTGAACGGCAACGCGGCGCGCTTCCTCAACCACTCGTGCGCCCCCAACTGCGACGCGGTGTTCGACGACGGGCGCATCTGGATCGACGCGATCCACGACATCGAGGTGGGCGAGGAGCTGGTGTACGACTACGCCTACGTGCTCCCCGAGCGGCACACCCCGGCCGCGAAGCGCCGCTTCCCCTGCTGCTGCGGGGCGATCACCTGCCGCGGGACGATTCTGGCGAAGAAGCGCTGAGTTCCCGCGCGGTGCGTCGACACCGCGTGTCGGGCGCCGCATGCCGGCGCAGCGTCCGTCGCTGGTACTACGTACATTTACGGTGTCAGTGGTTTTGTTCGTCGCGTGCAACCTTCTGGAGGCCGTATGCGGTCGTGGGTCGTGATGTCGGTGCTGGTGGTGGGGTCGGCCGTGGCGTGTGCCCGCGGGGCCAAGGAAGCGTCCGTGCAGGAGGCGCGTCCGGTGGCCAGCGCGGAGGGGGCGGCGCCCGCGCGTCCACGGCGCATTCCGCCCACGCCCATGAAGCTCGACACGCTGCGCCGTGAGGCCGTGGCCGCCCTGATGAAGACGCTCGAGGGACGCGAGAACGAGCCGGCCGGGACGGTCTTCAAGAACGTGAAGCTGCACAAGACGATGCCCGCCAAGGAATTCGTCACCATGATGGACGAGCAGTTCGGGCGCGGGCTGAGCGTGAACTGCACCAGCTGCCACATGGACAACGGCGATTACGCCAGCGACGCGCGCAAGGACAAGATCATCGCCTTGCAGATGGTGCGGATGCAGCGCGACATCGACGCGAAGTACATCGCCAAGGTCAAGGAACTCGACGATCCGCGCCCGAAGACCACCTGCGTGATGTGCCACCGCGGCGCGACGCACCTGACCACCGATATGGACGTCCCCACGGCGCCCGTGCCGCTGCGCAAACGCTGAGCTAGACGGTCTGCATGAGCTGACCACCGACCGGCCGCGTCATCACGCGGTCGGTCTGCAGGTCGGTCCCCAGCCGGAATTCCTGACTCCCGACGTCGGTGAATCCGTGCTTCTCGTAGAAGCGGATCGCGCGCGGGTTGCGCTCCCACACCCCCAGCCACACCGTCTCCGCGCCCTGCGTCCGGGCGACGTTGAGACAGGCCGCCATCAGCCGCGCCGCAACACCGCGGCCATGCCACGCGCGGTCCACGTAAAAGCGCTGGATCTCGATCGGCCGCGCCCCGGTCACGTGCACGTGGGCGGGCCCGCGGCGCAACAGCGCGTACCCGGCCACCGCCGCGCCCTCCTCGGCCAGCAAGCAGATCCGGTCGGGATCGGCCAGTTCGGCCCGCTGACGCTCAGGGGTGAACGCGTCGGACAGGTACGTATACATGTCCATCGGATCGTTGTCGGCGGCAAACGTGTCCTGGAACAGCTGCGCCCCGACGTGCGCCAGCAGCTCCGCGTCGGCCTCGCCGACCGGGCGGATGGTACCGAGGGACTCGCGTGCCACATCGACAGATGATGGATACATCATGTTGCTAGGATAGTCCTGACCGCGCCTTCCGGCCAGTCCCACGTGTGGACGTGCCCCACCGCCCGGCTGGCATGCGGACCAGATTGCCGGATATGTAACGGTCGAGCTCGCGTCTCGAGCAAAAAACCGCCACAGGCTCATCCGTGTTGCCACCAATGTGACACCACCCACATCGCGCGGAGCACCGGTCGACCATATCTTGAACAGAAAGGCGGCGTTCCGACTGTGACGCGGCATCGGTTCCGCTTTCTTCTCCGGTCGCAACCGTGGCAGACATCCTCGCAACACTCCAGACGCACCTGGAGGGGCGCTACCGGGTCGAGCGTGAGCTCGGACGCGGTGGCATGGCCACCGTCTATCTGGCGCACGACCTCGCGCACGACCGCGCGGTTGCGATCAAGGTGCTCAACCCCGAGCTGTCGGCCACCATCGGCGCCGATCGCTTCGAGCGCGAAATCAAGATCGCCTCGCGCCTGCAGCATCCGCACATCCTGGGCTGTTATGCGTCCGGCCATGCGGATGGCCTCTTGTACTACGTGATGCCCTTCGTGCGGGGCGAATCGGTGCGCGATCGCCTCAACCGCGAAGGGCAGCTCCCCGTGCAGGAGGCGGTGCGCATCATCCGCGAAGTGGCCGACGCGCTCGGGGCCGCCCACGCGGAGGACGTCGTGCACCGCGACATCAAGCCGGAAAACATCCTGCTGCTCGAAAACGGGCACGCGCTGGTGGCCGACTTCGGCATCGCCCGCGCCGCCACGGAGGGCGACGGGCAGAAGCTCACGCAGACGGGGATGGCCGTCGGCACCCCGGTCTACATGAGTCCCGAGCAATCCACCGGCGAGAAAGTCGGCCCGGCGGCCGACATCTACAGCCTCGGGTGCGTGCTCTACGAGATGCTGGCCGGCGATCCGCCGTTCACCGGCAAGAACGCGATGGCGATCATGGCGCGGCACGCGATGGACACGGTGCCCAGTATCCGCATCATCCGTCAGGCGGTCCCGGACGAAGTGGAAGAAGCCATCTACGCCGCCATGGAGAAATCGCCGGCCGACCGGCCACGCACGGCCGCGGAGTTCATCGCTATCCTCGGCACGCCGATGGGGGAGACGGCGATGCGCCGCGTGGACCGCTTCACCACCATGCGTCGCGTCCCCACGCTGCCCCCGGAACCGCCGCCCATCCCGTGGTATCGCAGGCGGATGCTGGTGGGAGGGCTCGTTGTCGCGTGTCTCGCCATCGGCGTCGCCGCGTGGAAAGTCAGCGACAGTAGTGCGGCGCCCAAAAAGAACGGACTCGCTGCCGACCGCATCGCGGTGCTGTACTTCGACGACGCCTCCGCCGGCGGGACGCTGGGCTATCTCGCCGACGGGCTCACCGAGGCGCTGATCGGATCCCTCACCGGGGTGACCGGGGTGACCGTGGTGTCGCGGGGCGGCGTCGAACCCTACCGCGGGTCCACGGCGCCGAATGACAGCATCGCGGCCGCCCTCGGCGTGGCCACACTGGTGCGCGGCGACGTGTCGCAGAGTGGCGATCAGGTGGTGGTCAACATCCGCCTCGTAGATGGCGACGGTGACTTCGTCCGCACGCGCGCCAAAGTCACGGGGCGCGCCTCCGATGCGCTCGCGCTGCGCGACTCGCTCGCGTCGCGCGTCTCGGTGCTGATCCGCGAAGAGCTCGGGCGGCAGGTGAAGCTGCGCGAGCAGCGTGACGGCACGCGGAACGCCGGCGCGTGGGAACTCGTGCAGCGCGCCGAAGTGGCGCGGCGCCGCGGCGAAAGTGCGCTGCGGGCGGGTGATCCCGCCGACCTCGAGTCGGCCTTCTCCACCGCCGATTCCCTGCTGGCCGTGGCCGAAGGGCTGGACGTGCGCTGGGGCGCGCCGTCGGTGGCGCGCGCCACGCTCGCGTATCGCCGCTCGCGACTCCGGCAGGGCGATCCGCCCGCCGCGCGGGTGTGGATCGACACCGGCATGGTGTACGCCGAACGCGCGCTGCAGCGCGCCCCCAACGATCCGGACGCCCTCGAAATCCGCGGCAACCTGACCTACTTCCGTGTCCTCGTGGGACTGGTGCCCGACAGCGCCACCGCGGCCGCACTGGTGGCGGACGCAGAGCGGGATCTCGAAACTGCCACCACCGCGAACCCGCTGCAGGCCGGTGCCTTCGCTACGCTGTCGCACCTGTACTACCGCACTAAGACCAACGTCGACGTGAACATGGCCGCGAAACGCGCACTCGAAGCGGATGCGTTTCTGGCCAACGCCGATGTCGTGCTGAGCCGCCTCTTCGCGTCATCGTACGATCTCAACAACATCGATCCCGATGCGATCGCGTGGTGCGAGCAGACCCAGCGGCGCTTCGCCGCCACGGCCAACGCGGCGCGCTGTCAGCTGCAACTGCTCACCACACGGTCACGTCCGGCCACGGCAGCGGCGGTGAGCACGGCGTGGGCACTCGCCGACTCCGTGGTACTGCGTTCTCCCAAACCGCAGCAGGCGATGCAACGGCTCGCCAGCGATCTGCTCGTCGCTGCCGTGCTCGCGCGGGCCGGCATGGCCGACAGTGCGCGCCATGTGGTGCAGCGTGCGCAGGGCGACGCCGAGCTCGACCCCAAGCGCGATCTCATGCTGCGCGCCGCGTTCGTGCACGCGATCCTCAGCGACACCACGGCGGCGGTCAACGCGCTCACCGTGTATTTCTCGCGCAACGCCGAGCGGCGCGCCGCGTACGCGAATGATCCGGGGTGGTGGTTCAACGCCATTCGCGGCGCGCCTGCGTTTCAGAAGCTCGTGGGGACGGCGCCGTAACTATGCGCCGTCGCGTCGCGTCGCGACGGCGTGCCCAGCGGTGTACGTCGTGTGCAACACGCGTGGTCGAGTCTGCCGTGCCGCACGCCACGCATCATGGTGCTATACGTTAGTGGTATTCCGTGCGACGCAGCACGCATCTTCGGTTGATGTCGTGCGACATGTGCTCATGCTCCCTGCGGGAGCGTGTGATGTGCTGACATGACGCGTTGCCCTCGGAGGGCTCAGTGTATGCGTAATATTTTTGTGACAATCAGTGCCTGTGCGGTGGTGGTACTCTCCGCGTGCTCAGACCAGGGCACCACCGTGCCCGACACGCGGGCGACACCGCGCTTCACCACCGATCCGTCCTCGGTGCTCTGCACCGATCCGGAACTGATCGACGAATTGATCGTCGCGTATTTCGGCGCGGGATCACCCGATGCGAATTCGGCGCTCGGTAAGTGGGACAACATCAAGCGGCAGCAGGATGCCGGCAATACCGCTGATGTCATTGCCAAGACGTGGAACCTGATCGACTTCCTGGTCACGAAACAGCAGCAGAATAAACTGCCTGCCAACGAGACCTCCGAATTGCTGGGCCGTGCCCTGTTCTGCTTTGCGGGCATCGACGGCACGCTGCCGGCCACGCGCAACGCATGGGTGGTGTACCCCACTGATTCGGTCCGCACGCTGGTCACGGAAGACGGCTATGCCGGCGTGCAACTCACCGGCGCCAACGTGGACGAGACCTCGCTGATCAGCATCGTCGAATCGCCGGATACGCTGCGCACGAATCTCGACAAGTATCCAGTGGTATACGAGTTCAGCAAATATCCCTCCAATGTCTTCACCGACCACGTCACCGCCGCGGTGTGCGGGGCGATCGACGTGAACACATCAGACGAGGTGCTGGACCGTCTCGTGCTGGGCCACAACCGGGGCGCCGCGGACTTCGAGCTGCTGCCCAAGGTGACGGTCGATTTCCTCTCCTGCGCGCCGCTCGCCACGGCGAGCGCACCGACCTCGCTGGGTGGCGCGCTGCTCGCGCTGCTGCTCCCGGCCAACCTCTATGCCGCCGGCCCCGGGGCCAGTGGCATCGGCGGCACCCTGCTGGAATTCAGCCCCGTCGGTCCGGTCGATCCGCGCATCAACGTCACACCGAACGCCGCTGGCACCAGCGCGCCGATCGGCTCCACGGTGCTGCCGCCGCCGGCCGTCACACTCAGCACGCCGAATGGCACGCCGCTGGTCGGCATTCCGGTGGCGTTTGCCGTGACCAGCGGTGGTGGCAGCATCGCTCCCGCCAGTGCCGCCACGGGCGCCGACGGCACCGCCGCCAGTACCCTGTGGCGCGTGGGCGTCGTGGCCGGCAGCAACAGCGTGACCGCCACTCCGGGCACCGGTGGTGACGCCGTGCTGGGCGCCGTGTTCGTGCCGGCGGTACACACCTTCACCGCCACCGCCACATCGCCCACCGGGATCGAGATCACGGGCGGCCCGGTGGCCAGCACCACGTACCTCGCGGGGACCGCACTGCCCACGGCCACGATCCGCGTGGTGGGTGAGGGGAACCGCACGGCCGAGGGCTACACCGGCGCGATCGTCGCCAGTGCGCTGCAGGGGGGGCCGCTGTTCGGCACCGCGAGTGTGAACGCGGTGGCCGGCGTGGCGAGCTTCGGTGATCTCGCGATCCGGAAGGCTGGTGCCACGCAGCAGCTGCGCTTCACCGCCGGCACGCTGTTCGCCGACACCGGCCCCTTCGCCATCGGTGCGGCCGCCGCCGCGTCGCTCGCGATCGACGGCGGCAACGGACAGACCGCGCTCATCGGCACCGTCCTCGGCGTCGCGGCAGGAACCACGGCGCCGTCGGTGCTGGTGCGTGATGCGTACGGCAATCCGGTGGCCGGACAGACCGTGTATTTCACGGCCAGCAACAACTCGGCCGTCATCACGCCACTCGTCCATCCCACCAATGCGGCCGGCAAGGCGTCAGCCACGTGGCAGCTGCAGTCGGGGCTGAATGAACTGCTGGCCAGTCTCGACGTCACGCCCACGCTGGACGAAACACGCTTCACGCTCTTCACCGCCACCGGCACCACCAGCAGTACGCCGATCGTGGCCTGTGCCCCGGGTAATCAGAAGGATCCGATCAATCAGTTCGTGACGCGTGTGGATGGTTCGAACAAGAACGTGACCGATGCCAAGTTCTACTTTTCGATTACGGGCAGCGCAAATGCGCTGACGCCGTATCGGCTGCGCGTGCGCGCCACCGTGTACGACAAGTTCGGCGTGCTCCAGCGCACGCAGGATTCCGACGTTTCCCAGGTGTACCTGCGCGGCAGCAACTCGGAGCAGAAGGAAGCGAACTTCTACTTCCCCGTGGCCATCGTGTCGGGACAGAACACGAAGGTCGTGTATACCATTCTTCCGGCGCAGCCCATCACCGGCACCATCAGCTTCAACACCGGGAGCTGCGCGCCGGGGAACACGAAATGCACCGTGCCCATCGCGTGCAAAGCGGTGAACGAAGCGGCCATCGCCACGCCACTGGGGGCGGTGTACCGCCTGAGTCCCGCCATCAAGTTGTTCGGCTACTGAGTCTGCGCCGTCGCCGCAACGCACGAGGGGCGCCGCAACCTGCGGCGCCCCTTGTCTGCGTGATGCCCCACCGACGTCAGGGCGCCGCGTCGTGCACCGGGTCGTGCACCGTGACCGCGATGGCGCGCACCGCGTTGTTGCCGTAGCCATGCCGGTTCCACACGATGCGTTCCGGCTGGGTGTGGCCGGCGGCATCGGTGGCGCGGCTCCGGATGTGCACGGTTTCCGTGGCCGGGAGCACGAGCTCCGCCTCGAAGGGCGTCCACGCATAGGCCGACGCCGGCGTGCCCAGCGCGGCATCGATCCACACCGGCGCGTCGTTCACGGCCAGCTCCACGCGGGCAATGGCCCCGGCACCCGACCACGCCCACCCCTGCACCAGCACGCGCCGCTCGCACGTCGCGCCATCGTGCGGTGTGGCGATCATCGACTTCACCCGCGCGCGGCGCACTGGTTCGATCACCCCATCCACGTCATACACGTAGCGCTGCCGCTGGAAATAGCCAGTAAACGGGGTCGTGGCGACCTCCAGCGCGGCCAGCCACTTCACGCTCGCCATGCCGTACCAGCCGGGCACGATCAGGCGCACCGGCGCCCCGTGATCGGCGGTGAGCGGTGCGCCGTCCATGTGCGTGGCGACAATCGTATCCGGATGCAGCGCATCGGCCAGCGGCAGGGACCGGACAAAGCGCACCTCGCCGTCGGCGTCGTCACGCGGCCCCGCATCGGCACCCAGAGCGACCACCTCCACGGCGCCGGCCTGCACCCCTGCGCGGTCCAGCAGCAGCCGCAGTGGCACACCACTCCAGCGCGTGGTACTCACGGCTCCGAAGCGCCACGGTTCCCCCGGCGGCACCGGGTCCATGCCGAGACGACCGTTGCCGGCACATTCCATGGTCACCGTGACATGGCGCTGCGTCATCGCGGCGAGGTCGGACAACGACACCATGCAGGGCGCGTCCACGGCCCCGCGCACCGCGATGCAATGCGAGGCATCGAGCTGCGGCAGCACGAAATTGCTGCGCACGTACACGCTGGCGGCGGGGGTCATCGCCACCGTGAGCTGCGCCACTGGTGTTTCGGCGCAGAGCGGGTCCGCACGCACGACGTCGAGCGGGGCAGGAGTGGAGTCGGTCACGGTGATCGATGGGGAAGAGAGAACGGGACGGGCCGTGTGCTACCGGAGCGGCGGCGGTGTCCGCGGACGGGCGAAGGCCGTCGGCATCGCGGCGTCCCACGGCGTGGCGCCCTGCGCCTTGGCAAAGCCGATGGAATCGAGGCGCTGCATAAACGGACGGGCAAACAGCGCGCTCGCTCCCGGCGACAGCGCCTCCTCGGCGGGGAGCGAGGCCACCCGCAGTTGCATACGCAGACCGGGCACCCGATCGCTGACGAGTC
The DNA here is from genome assembly GCA_947475795.1 of Gemmatimonadota bacterium. Next base: position 1,507 of record CANJOX010000028.1, on the reverse strand, counting down.
GCGCCAGGTTGTCCAGCGCGGACAGGGTGCCGGGCTGGTGCGCGTAGAACAGCAGGGCAGTGGAACGACTGCTGATCTGGCGACGCGACGACGGCGAGAGCGCGCGCGGTTCGGCGTGCGTCCAGAGGTTCATCACCACCCAGACCCGCACCGTCACGTCGGAGAGCCCGCGCGCCTGCAGCCGCTGCCCCAGCCGTGCGTAATCGTCGAAAGAGAAGAGCGTGAGCACGTTCTCGATCACACCGCCGTCGGCGTGCAGATGCCCGTCCACCATCACGGGTGGGAAAATCGCCGGGATGGCGGTGGCCCCCTTGATCAGCGTGCGCACGCGATCGGCACCCGTGCGGCCGGTGTCCAGCTCGTCGCCCATCGACCAGACGCGACCGATGCCGAGATCGAAGTCGGTGGTGGTGAAGAGCAGCTGCCGGTCGCTGGCGAACGCGGTGTGCAGGTCGGCCCGCACCGGTCCTGCAAAGCTGCGCGCCACGGTTTCGTCGAAGCGCTTGGTGTTCACCAATCCCCCGGTGCGGCGCAGCCAGAACCACCAATCCAACGACGGGGCAAAGCTGGACGCCGCGCGGGCGTACAGCGCGGTGATCGTATCGAGGGCCGCGCGCGTGCCCAGCAGCGCATACGGCGCCTGCAGCGCGCCCGTGCTCACCCCCGTGACCAGATCGAACTCGGGCATCGGCTCGGTGGCGCGCTGTTTCCACCCGCGCAGAAAGCCCACCCCGAACGAGCCGTTCTGACCGCCGCCCGACAGCATCAGCACGTCGATGGTCCGGTCGCCGCGGCGCACGGCCCGCCGCACGAGCCGCTCGATCACGGTGTCGCGCAGCGCGCGTTGTGCGGCGTCGATGGAGACGCCGTCCTGCTGCAGGGCCGCCACCGTCACCGGGGGACGCCTGATCGTTGCACAACCCACGGCGAACGCGGCGAACAGCAGTGTGGCAACCGGTGCGACGCGGTGGCGTACGGGGCGCGGGGCGACAGACATGGTGACGGCTCGCAAACGGGGCATGGCGTGCGCGGCGGCGCTACGCCGGACGGACAGAGAGGCGCTGGACGGTGCCACTGAGTGTGGCGCCCCCCACGTTGATGAAGATCGTGCCGTCCGTGACCGACAGCTCGAGCTTCATCCGACGATCGAGCCGTTCCACGAGCGCATCGATCAGCTCCCGTTCGAGCGCATAAAGCTCAATCTGCTCGGCCCGGTGGATCTTCTCGCCCTCCCACTGGCGCCACAGCTGCGCCGGGTCGCGGTGCGTGTAAATCACCACCCGCGGCGACGCCTTGCTGGCCTTGTGCAGGCGGGCGGCGTCGGGCGCCCCGATCTCGATCCAGACCCGGAGCGCACCGGTGAGATCGCGCACGCTGAGCGGTGGATCCTCCGGATCCGAGATCCCGCGCGAGAACGCGATCCCTTCAGCGTACTCCAGACAGTACGCAAGCAGCCGGGCCACGAAGTACTCGCCCGACTCGGAGGGGTGCATCGCCATCCGGAACT
>CANJOX010000027.1 GCA_947475795.1 Gemmatimonadota bacterium | reverse complement strand
GACGTACCCGCTCGAGGTCGGTCCCGCGCGTCAGTCGCTGCGCACGCGGGAACGACCGGCTATCAGGCGCCGGCGTACTTCGACGGGATCTGGACGGTCAACACCTTGCGGCCTTTGCGGCGGCGACGGGCGAGAACCTCACGGCCCCACTTCGTCTCCATACGCGCACGGAAGCCGTGCTTGCGGACTCGCTTGGTGTTGCGCGGACGGTATGTGGGCTTGCCCATATCAATGCTCGAGGTAACGCGGTAGAAACTGCGAAGGAATTCAAGAAAGCCGTGCGGGACGCGAGTGCAACACGTTCCGTGGCAGCCTCAGAAAGTACTCGCGGCACCAGGGTTCGGTCAAGGTCGCCAAGTAACCTCGGCACAACGATTTGCACCCGCACCGACCGTCCCCGCACAGACTTGCTTGCGCTCACGAATGCGCGCGTGGTGTCACGCCGATGCGGCGATTGACTTATCCACACGCCCGCGTAACCTTCGCCCCCCCGACCCACATACCCGGTGGTCGGGACCGTCTGCTCTCCGACCTCCCGCCATGTCCCTCACGCCTGCCGAAACCTGGGATCGCCTGCGCCAACGCGCACGACAGATCCTCCCAGAGCAGACGTACCGCACATGGCTCGAACCCACCGACGCCCTCGGCATCGAGCACGACACCCTCCTCATCGGCGCCCCCGATCAGTTTTCGGCCGACTGGAACGAGTCCAAACACGCCGACCTGCTCACGAGCTTCGCCGCCGTGGCACTCGGCCACCCCATGAAAGTCCGCTTCAAAGTGGCCGAAGAGCGCATGGGGCGCGTCCAGATGGACATGTTCGTGCAGCCGCCGCCAACCCCTGTTGTCGCGCCACCAACGGCACACCAACAGCGCTTGTCTGCGCCACTGAACCCGAGATACACCTTCGATCAGTTCGTCATCGGGAAGTCCAACGATGTCGCCGCTGCCGCCGCCCAGGCCGCCGCACAGGCCCCGGGCAAGGTGTACAACCCGCTCTTCATCTATGGTGAAACCGGACTCGGCAAAACGCACCTCATGCAGGGCATCGCCCACGAGCTGCTCAAGCGCACTCCCACGTTGCGACTGGCCTTCGTCGGGACCGAGCAGTTCACCAACGAGTTCGTCAACGCCATCCAGACCGGACAGATGGGCGACTTCCGTCGCCGCTTCCGCGAAATCGACCTGCTCCTCGTTGACGACGTCCAGTTCCTGAAGGGGAAAGAATCCACGCAGGAAGAATTCTTCCACACCTTCAACGCCATCTACGAAGCCGGTCGCCAGATCGTCCTCACCTCCGATCGGCCCCCCAAGGAGATCCCGGGACTCGAAGCCCGCCTGGTCTCCCGCTTCGAATGGGGGATGGTCGCCAACGTCGATGCCCCCGATCTCGAACACCGGATCGCCATCCTCAAGAAGAAGGCGAGTCTCGATCACCTCGAACTCACCATTCCTGACGAAGTCATCGAGTTCATTGCCCAGCACGTGAAATCGTCGGTTCGGGAGCTCGAAGGCTCGATTATCAAGCTCCTCGCGTACGCCTCCCTCAAGCACCGCGAGATCTCGGTCGAACTCGCCCGGGAGGCACTCCGCGACAAGATCCGGGCGTCCACCTCCTCCGATTTCCCGGACATCCCGCCCACCACCATCACGGTGGCCACCATCCAGCAGGTCGTCTCCCGGGAATGGGGGGTCACCCCCGACGGGCTCCGCTCCAAAACCCGCACGAAGCAGCTCACCACCCCGCGGCAGGTCGCCATGTACCTCTGTCGGGAGCTCTTGGCGCTGCAGTTGGTGGAAATCGGCAACGCCTTCGGGGGACGGGACCACTCCACGGTCATTCATTCGCTCGACCGCGTGGCGGAAGACATGGGCGGAGAACCCGGCTTTGCCGATCGCGTCCTGAAGGTTCGGGGCATGTTGGAAACCCTCCGATCCACTGGACAACTCGGCACCTGATCCCCAGCCGTCCACACCGATCCACAGCCGGCACCCCATTGGAATGGCCGAGATGTGCACCGATGCGGAGAAAAAGCACCTGTCGACATGGAATGCACATGACTTGGCATGGCGGAAGTGCTTTCAGACGTGTAGCTTGCGGCGTTTGTAGACAAGCCCACACGCCCTGCTGTTACTACCGGTTTTATCTCTAAGACTTCTTTTAACAGCAGTCCTTCCACACAACGGGCATGCGCTTCACGATCTCGCGCGAGAAACTCCAAGAAGGACTCGCGGCGGTTACCGCCGCCGTGCCGGCCAAGACAACCTTGCCGGTCCTCTCGAACCTGCTCGTCGAAACCACCGAGCGCGGAATTCGCTTCTCCGCGACCGATCTCGACATCGCTGTCAGCACGGAAGTCAGTGCCGATGTCGAAACGCCGGGGGCGATCACCATTCCCGCCAAGAAGCTGAGCGAGATCGCGCGCGAACTGCCGCCCTCGCCCGTCAAGGTGTCGGCGAGTGGTGAACAGCGTGTCACCATCGAATGCGGACGTTCGAAGTTCAAACTCCTCGGCCTTCCGCGCGAAGAGTTCCCGACCTTCCCCAGCGTGCGCTTCAACGACTCGTGGCGCGTGAAGTCAGGTGAGCTGCAAAAGCTCATTTCGCATGTCGCCTTCGCCGTCAGCACCGAAGAGTCACGCCCCATTCTCAACGGCGTCCTCTGGGAGCTGCGCGAAGATCGCATGCGCATGGTGGCCACCAACGGTCACCGCCTGTCCAAGATGGAACTGCCGGTCGAATCCAGCAGCGCCCCGCCGGGTGATCTGATCGTGCCGCCCAAGGCACTCGAGCAGATCAAGCGTCTCTTCCCGGCCGAAGAAGAACTCGAGATTGCACGGGGCGAAAACCACCTCGGCTTCCGCTCGCCGTTCACCTCCGTGTTCACGCGCCTGGTCGAAGGCCCGTATCCGAACTACGAGCAGGTCATTCCCAAGGACAACGATCGCTTCTGCCTCTGCGACAAAGCGGCGCTCACCAGCGCCCTCAAGCGCATGAGCGTGATCGCGTCCGACCAGACGCACCGCATCAAGATGTCGTTCAATACCGGCATGCTGAAGTTCAGCGTGACCACGCCGGATCTTGGCGAAGCGTCGGACGAACTGCCCGTCAATTACAACGGCGACCAGCTCGATATCGGCTTCAACGCCACGTATCTGCTGGAAATCCTGCGCTACATGCCCACCGAGCAGGTGCGGCTCACGTTCAAGGCTCCTGAGCGGGCGGCCACCATCGAGCCCGAAGGGTGGGACGATCCGGCCAAGTATCTCTGCCTCGTGATGCCGCTGCGCCTGATGGACTGAGTACGATCAGGCTGTCTCGGTCATCGTACCCGCTCCGCCCGGATCTCCACCCGTTGCAGCACCTGCTGCACACGAGGAGCTCCGGGCGGAATGCGTTCTACCACCTGCAGCGTCAAGGTGCTCGTGCCCTGCAATCGCTCCAGGATGCCGGTCCCGGCGTTGATCTCCAGCCGTTGCATGCCAGACCCTGAACCTGTGAGTTCGAAGGCCCGAAAGGCCGATCCGCCTTTCCCGTCAAGGGTCGAGGTGCTTTCGCGTTCCACGACCAGTATGGCCGCTGACCGCTGCGCAAGTTTCGATCGGCTCGTGGTATAAACGGTGAGCGGCATACCGCTCCGACACACCAGCGTCACCGTGCTGTCGCGCCACGCATCGCCCACGGTGACGCCGTCCGGGATCCGCACCAACAGCTCGCGTGCCAGCTGCATCGCGCTGACTTCCGGACGATCGCATTCATTGGCCAGCGGCGGTCTCGACACGACACGCAGATAGGTACTGTCGAGGATCGCATCGATCAGCAAGACCGAGGGTTTGGCCCCTGTCGTTGTCACCGGATCCAAGGTGTTTCGCACCGTGAACGAGTCGACCTGACCACGTCCCCGTAACGCCCCCGAGGACGACCGCTCAAAGGCGAGCGTGATCCGAGCGCGCGTGTCGATCCGCTGTTCACTCCCGACCCCGGCCGGAAGGGCGCTGCCTGACGCGTTCAATCGTGTCACCGCAGACACGAGCCATTGGTTGGCGGGTTGCGTGGCAGGAAGGATCAGACCAGCAGCTGGCGGCGCCACCGCTGGGGGACGTTCCGCGGTCGGTCGCGGCGTGGTAGAGACCGGAGCGGAAGGGGTGCATCCCCCGATCATCAACACGGCGGGTATCGTGGCTACCCAGACGGTGCGAGTTACAACACCCACAAAAAGGACCTCACGGAAGGTCGCCGGCCTGTAAGCCGGGTTCTGTCAGCGCCGGCGTGCGCAAGCACACACCGACACCGGACGGTCATTCCTCTCGGCGTGCAGTCACCCACACGCTCTAGCAGCCTACCCGCGGCTCGACGTCTTGCGACGTCCTTGCGAGACGGGTCATCTCTCGCCGCTTATTTGGCCTTGCTCCGACTGGGGTTTACCGAGCCGTTTCCGTTACCGGAAACGCGGTGGGCTCTTACCCCACCCTTTCACCCTTACCGCACCGGCGGTGGCCCGTGAGGGTTCCCGACAGGACGGCGGTTTGCTTTCTGTTGCACTGTCCGTCGCACGAAGCTCACGCCGCATGCGCCCAGGCGTTACCTGGCAGTCTACCCTGTGGAGCCCGGACTTTCCTCGGTGCCCGAGCTTTCGCTCTGACATCGCGACCATCCGGCCGACAACCCATCCGTGAGATACCGCAATATAACGCACCCCTCCTGCGGCGGTGACGCAGCACGGTGCCCAAACACAATTCATCGCAGCGGGGTGACACTGTGCTGACGCCGCCAGATAGCCTTGGCGCCATGTTCGGCCGACGACGAAGAGGTCGTCGGTCCCTTCCATCAACGCACCGGTGCGCGAGGTTTGCATGGCTACTGCGTCGTCACGCTCGATCGTCACCTTTCTCACACCGACCGAACAGCAGCGGGTCGATGCGCTCGGTCAGGGCTCGTACACCACACTGCACCGCGAGAGCCTCGACGAGATGATGCGGGATCTCCGCACCAAATCGGTATCGGCCATTCTCGTGTCGGTCTCGCGATACCAGCAGCATCACGGCATGCAGGTGGCACGCATGGTCCGTGAGTTTCCACGCGTCCCGGCGGTGGCCCTGCTCACCGGCAATGAACTGCGGAGTACACAATCCTTGCTTGCCCTTGGGCAACAAGGCGTCCAAACGCTGGTCGATGCGCGCGATCCCGCTGGTTGGCGCGATCTCCGGCAAGTCGTCAACCGGGAGACCGCCGCCACGATCGAATCACTGGCCATTCAGCGGATCCGCACCGACCTTGCCGGAGCGACTGACGATTGCCTTCGCTTCTTCGATCAGCTCTTTCTCGCACCGCGATCGCTCACCACTGTCCGGCAGCTGGCCCGTCGGCTTGGCGTGGTACCCACCACCTTTATGAGCCGGTTCTTCCGCGCTGGTATTCCGGCACCGAAGAAATATCTGGCCACCGCGCGGCTCGTCCGTGCGGCACGGCTGCTCGAAAATCCCGGCTACAGCCTCACGCAAGTCGCCTTTCTTTTGGAGTACTCGTCACCACAGAGTTTCTCTCGGCACGTGCGACATACGCTCCAGTGCGGTGCGGCCGATTTCCGACGTACGTACAGTGGGCACGCGATGCTCGAACACATGCGACAGCGGCTCATTCTTCCCTATCGCGAGCAACTGCTCGCGTTCACGCCGGTCGAGCTCACCCCACACTGGGTTGATCGTCCGGTCCCGATAGCGACGGTGGTGGAACCGACCCGCCAGTCGGCGTAGCGTTGTTGTCCGGCACGCGGAGGGTGGCATGTTCGCCAATATGCCGTCGGAAAGTCGTTGTCAGACGTTCGGCGGTCCGGGATACGTCTGTGGCCACGCGCGCGAGCGCCTCGACGTCCAACCGCTGCGCGGCGGCGGTATCGGTAACCGCGCGCGCACTTCGTGCCGCGCGTTCGGCCGTGCCGGCGAGCGACTCCATCCCTTCGACGATCCCAGTGGTGAGCTGCGCCTGCGATCTGGTCAGCGTCGCGACGTCATCGTTTTGACGCGCGATGCGTGCAATCCCCTCCACCATTGCCGACAGGGCGCGTGTCGCGTCGCGCGCAATCTCTCCGGCACCGGCAACGTCGGCCGCGGTGCCGTCCATGGAACGGACGGCGGTATCGATGTCATCCCGCACCCGATGCACGATGGCTGCAATGCGTTTGGCCGCTTGGCCACTTTCCGCCGCCAGTGTGCGGATTTCTTCCGCGACGACGGCAAAGCCGAGCCCTTCGTCGCCGGCTCGTGAGGCTTCGATGGCGGCGTTGAGGGCCAGCAGATTGGTCTGCCGTGCGATGCGCGCAACCGTTTCAACGAAGTCGCCGACTTGCTCCGATGCCGGCGCCAGAAGGCGCACTTGTTCGGCCGTCGCCGTGACGTCGCTACCGACACGCAGCAGCGCCTGCGCGGCGCCTTCGATGGCTTCGCGGCTCGCGGCAGCCGCCCGATCGACCTGATGTGCGTCGGTGGCTGCGAGACCCGCCATCGCGTGTGCTGTGTCGGCCGTCCGGTGAGCGTTGCCGATCAGTTGCAGAGCATCGCGAACCCGACGGTGCTGCTGGTCCAGGTCATCATCCAGCGCGCGGGTCATCGTGCTGTTGTCTTCGGCCCGCCGCTGCAGTACCGCCGCGGCGCCATGCATGTGCGTGACTACATCCATCACGCCGACCGCGTCCCGTTGTACGTGCTCGAACAGCAGCGCGCGTTCGTCGAGCAGGCGGTGAAGGCGCGCGTGCGATTCCAACGACTCCCGGCGGAAATGCAACACGTAGCCGGTGATGGCCGCGGCGTACACCAGCGCCACCACCGGCCACCCCCACACGTAGACGGTGCCGCTGATGGCCAGGAGCGCGCCGGCCAAAGCGCTGACGCGCCAGATCCGCCGCATGGGGGCCATGCGGGATCAGGCCGGCGGGATCAGTGGAGACAGGTCGGTTGCCGTGACCAGACTGAGGACGGTGAGTCCCGCGGCCTCGAGTGCTTCCCGGCCCCCCTCCTCACGATCGACGAGGGCCAGCACGCCGATCACGTTCCCCCCAGCCGCCCGGATCGCTTCGACCGCCTTGAGCGCCGAACCGCCGGTGGTGATCACGTCTTCCACGACCACCACCTGATCGCCCGCGGCGAACGGTCCCTCGATCAGCTTGCCGGTGCCGTGCTGCTTGGCCTCTTTCCGCACCGTGAACGCTCTGATCATCCCACCGGTCCCCGCCTCGGCTTCCAGGGCGGAGGCATGGGCGATGGCGTACGAAATCGGGTCCGCGCCCAGCGTCAGTCCACCGACGGCATCGACCGGCCAGCCGCTCGCGCGCAGCGCGGCCAGCGCCGCCCGCCCGATGAGGAGCTGTCCTTCCGGACTCATCGTGGTCAAGCGGCAATCGACGTACAGGGAAGAGCGACGGCCTGAGGCCAGTACGAAATCGCCCCGCTTGGCCGAACGTTCGGCGAGCAGGGCGATCAGTCGGGACATCGTGGATGTGGTCACAGTGGCAGGAACGGGGAAAGCGGCCTGATGATCAGCTTCGGCGGAACAACCCCTTCATCTTACCGAACAGACCGGCCTTCTCGTCACCCTCATCGGCCGCGGATCCTGACGCGCTGGTTGTCGGGGCCTTCTCGGCCGCGGCCACAAAGGCCTCCGAAAACTCCTTGACGGAGCCGTACCGCTCATCCGGCTTCTTGGCGAGAGCCTTCATGACCACCTGCTCGACATCGGTCGGGAAGGAGAGCGCGGGCTTCGCCTTGTTGAGCGCGATGGGCGGCTGCGTGAGCAGCTGGGAGAACAATTCGCGCGGCGACTTGCCCGTGTACGGCAGGACCCCCGTGAGGAGGTAGTACGCGATGGTACCCAGCGAGTACTGATCGGCGGCCGGTCCGACGAGCTCACCCGAGAGAGCCTCGGGCGCGACATACATGAGTGTACCGACGAAGAACCCGGCACGGGTCAGGCGCTGATCGGGTGATGCGTCGGTGTCGGCCGCGATGCCGAAATCGACCAGCTTCACATGATGCGACGCCGGGTCGTACATGATGTTTTCCGGCTTCAGGTCGCGATGCACGATCCCGACATCATGGGCGGACTGGACCGCACCGCAGATCTGCGAGAGAATCCCCGAGACCACCTGACACGACAACGGGCCCGACTTCTCGGCGAATTTATCGAGGATTTCGCCGCTGGCCCACTCGATGGCGAGGTAATAGCGCTCACCATCCGTCTGTCCGTAATCTAGGGTGCGCACGATGTTCGGGTGTTCTACCCGTGCGCCGAACTGCGCCTCGCGCAGGAATCGCGCGACCGCCGTTTTGTCGTGCTGCAGCTTTTCGCGCAACACCTTGAGGGCCACGGTGCCGTGCTCGGCATGATCCGCGCGAAAGACGGTCGCTGTTCCGCCTTCACCAACTTTGGCCCGCAGCGTGTAGCCTGCCAGCGTCGTTCCGACTAGCGTCTCTATGGTCACGGGGCGAACGTAACGCGCTCCGGCGGCGCCAGCAAGACACACTTATAGAAACCGTGACCGCGGGCACCCCATGTCTGCACGGACGGCACCATGCGAATTGTGAACACACGTGCTTTGACGTTTCGTCTTCCGTACGCGGCGGCCGTCGCGCTTGCCACGTTCACGGCGTGCGCGGGTGGCCGCCCGCCGGTTGGACCGGGCTCGTCCATGCCGCCGGGCCTTAGTGGACCGGGTGTGCCCGGTGTCGTCGCGGGTTCACCGGCCGACATGCAGCGTCTCTATCGCAGCATGGGATTGGTCGCCGGCGGCGGTGCCATTCCGTTCGTGTCGTCGGTGTCGTTCCTCCGCGCTGCCGCGGGGGACAGTACCCTGACCATGGTCGCTCTGAGCATGCCGTCTCGGGTGCTGGGATTCACCCGCCAGGGTGAGCGCTATGCTGCCGGGTATGTCGCACGTCTCGAGGTGCGGCAGGGCAGTGCCGTGGTCAAGCTGATCGAGGCCACCGAGAAGGTGCTGGTACCCACGTTCCGGGAAACGTCACGGACCGATGAGGCCATCATCTGGCAGCAGTTCCTGACGCTCGCGCCCGGACGGTACACCCTGGCGCTGAGCATCAAGGACGAAGCGAGCATTCGCAATGCGGCGGAAGAGGTGCAGCTTGAAGTCCCACGGCTCGCCCCTGACATGTTCGGGTCACCGATGCCGGTGTACGAGGCCATACCGCGCACGAGTATCGATTCGCTGCCGCGAATTCTGGCGCGGCCGCGCTCGACGGTGGTGTTCGGACAGGATTCGCTGCTGCCGCTCTATCTCGACGCCGTCGGTGCCGCCGCACCCTCGCGGGCGCATCTCCGCATCATGGGTGACGGGGATGTGGTACTCCACGACGAGGATATCGACATGCCGCCCCGCGGCAACGGGCATAGCACGACGGTCGGCGTGCCGGTGGCGAAAATGGGGATCGGAATCAACACCCTGCTGGTGAGCGTGCCCGGCCGTCCGGACACGGCCCGGGCGCGGGTCCTCGTGAGCCTCGGCGACGACCTCCCGATCGCGTCGTTCGACGAGATGTTCACGTATCTCCGCTACTTCACCACCGCCGATCGTCTCAAGACGTTGCGCGACGCCACGCCGGCGCAGCGCCCCGAGGTGTGGGCTGCATTTCTGAAGGCCACCGACCCCGTGCCCGGCACGGCCGAGCATGAGGGGCTTCGCGAGTACTTTTCGCGCATCCGCCTTGCCAACGTGCGCTTCCGCGACGACGGTCCCGTGGGCTGGCTGAGCGATCGCGGCATCGCATTCGTAGCGCTGGGTGATCCGGACAACATCATCGACACCGGCATGACCGACCCCAACGCGCGCGTGCGTCAGCAGGTGTGGGAGTATCGCGAGTTGCGGGTGCAGATCCTGTTCGTGGATCAAACCGGGTTCGGACGGTGGCGGCTATCGTCCCAGAGTCGCGCGGAACTCGATAATGCGATCCGTCGCCGCATGGTGTCGCGCCAGTGAGTGAGGTCCAGCGTCCCGTCGCTCCCCGTCTGTTCCTGATTGACGGCTATGCGCTCATTTATCGCGCGTTCTTTGCGCTGATGACGCGGCCGCTCACCACCAGCCGCGGTGAGAACACCTCCGCTGCCTGGGGGATCGCGAATTTTTTGAAACGGTTGCTCGCCACCCACCAGCCCGAGTTGTTGGGCTGGGTGCACGACTCCGGCGCCACGTTCCGCGATGACTTGTATCCTGCGTACAAGGCCACCCGCGAGAAGTTGACCGACGAACTACAGGCCGATTTCGATCAGGGACTCGCGCGCATTCACCAGCTGCTGGCGGCGTACAGTATTCCGGTGCTCGCGGTGCCTGGCTTCGAAGCCGACGACGTGATCGGGACGCTCGCGAAGAAGGGCGCCGAGGCCGGATACAACGTGGTCATCGTGTCGGGTGACAAAGACTTTCAGCAACTCGTGCGTCCCGGCGTCTGGTTGCTCAATCCGGGGCGCGGCGGGCCGGCCAGCGTGGAGGAACAGTGGGTCGGGGTCGAGAATGCCAACGACCGGCTTGGTGTTCCGCCCGACCGGGTGATCGACTACCTGTCGCTCGTCGGTGACTCATCCGACAACGTGCCCGGGGTGAAAGGGATCGGCGAGAAAGGGGCGCAGGAACTCATTGCCCAGTTCGGCGCGCTCGAAGACATCATTGCCCACGCGCACGAGATCACGAAGAAGCGTTCGCGTGAGGCGCTGCTCGCGCAGGAAGCCGAGGCGCGCCTGTCCAAACAGCTGGTCACGATCCACTGTGATGTACCCATCGCGCTCGATCCCGCGTCGCTGCAGCTGAGCGTGCCGGATGCGCAGGCGTTGCGTCATTTGTATCTCGAGCTCGAGTTCACTTCGATGCTCAAGGACCTCGGGGGAAGTGCACCCGCGGCCGCCGTTCCGTCCGCGCTGGTGCCCGTCGCCGGCGAGCCGTCGGGGGTGGTGCCCGTGGTCACGGGCCGCCCGCCGGCGTTGCCCGTCGTCCTCGGGGAGAGTGGTGTTCCGGTGCTCCGGGATGCCCACTACGTCACCGTTGATACGCTGGACGCGCTCGAGCGGCTGTTGGCGCGCGTGCGCGCGGTGCCGTACATCGCCTTCGATACCGAAACGGTGTGTGATCCCGAGTCGCCCAACCGTATCGACGCCTTGCGTTCGCGTCTGGTCGGGTTGTCGATCGCGGTGGCCCCGGGCGAAGCCTATTATCTGCCGTTTACCCATCGCCATGACGACGGCAGTGGCAATCTGGCGCTGTTGTCGAATGATGCCGGGATTGCGGGCCGTCGGCTGAACGCCGGCGTGCCCGTGCCGACCAATCTGCCCGCGTTCGACAGTGCCGCGATGGCGCCGCTGCGCGCGATGCTCGAAGATGCGTCTGTTGCGAAGATCGCGCAAAATGCGAAGTACGACGTGCTCGTGCTGCGCGGTGCCGGTGTGCGGGTGGCCGGGCTCGTGTTTGACACCATGCTGGCCAGTTACGTCCTCGATCCGGGGCGCCGGTCGCACGGCATCGACCTGCTGGCGCTCGAGTTTCTGGGCCATACCATGACCGCGTACGAGCAGCTGTGTGGCAAGGGCCGTCAGCAACTGCCATTCGACGTCGTGCCGGTGGATGCCGCGCGCGACTATTCGTGCGAGGACGTGGACATCACGATGCGGTTGCGTGCCCTGCTGGAGCCGCAGCTCGAGGCCCACGGCATGTCCGCGCTGTTCCGTGATGTCGAGGTGCCGTTGGTCGAGGTGCTGGCCCAGATGGAATGGGACGGCATTGCGATCGATCTGTCGTGGTTTACGTCGTTGAAGACGCGCTTCCAGAGCGAACGGGAGCGCGTGGAGCAGCTGATCTACACGGAGGCCGGCGAGGAGTTCAACATCAACTCCAATCCGAAGCTGCGCGTGATTCTGTTCGAGAAGCTCGGCTTACCGGTGAAGAAGAAGACCGCGACCGGGCCGAGCACGGATGCCAGCGTGTTGCAGGAGCTGGCCGAAGAGGGGCACGTGTTGCCGACGTTGCTGATGGAGTATCGCGAGATCTTCAAGCTGGAAGGCACGTATATCGACGCGTTGCCGAAGCTCGTTCATCCGCGCGATCACCGGTTGCATACGTCCTTCAATCAGACGGTTGCGGCGACCGGTCGGCTGTCATCCAGCGATCCGAACCTGCAGAATATCCCGAACCGTCGGGAGCTCGGTCGCGACATCCGTCGCGGGTTCGTACCGGAGCAGGGATGGAAGCTGCTCAGCGCCGACTACTCGCAGATCGAACTGCGGCTGCTGGCGCACCTGTCGGGAGATCCGGCCTTCGTGACGGCATTCAAGGCAGGCGGTGACATTCACCGGCAGACCGCGGCCATCATCTTCGGCGTCGATCTGGCCGATGTGACCGGTGATATGCGGGCCCGTGCGAAGACGATCAATTTCGCCACGATCTATGGGCAGGGGGCGCATGCGCTGTCGCGGCAGCTCAAGATCGCCAACAGCGAGGCCAAGCGGTTCATCGACACCTATTTCGAGCGGTTCGCCGGCGTGAAGGCGTTTCTCGACCGGTGTGTGGTGGAGGCGCGTGAGAAAGGGTACGCGGAGACGCTGTTCCACCGCCGGCGGTACATCCCGGAGCTGCGCGAGCGGAACCACAACATGCGCGCCTTCGGGGAGCGTGTGGCGGCGAACGCGCCCATCCAGGGGTCTGCGGCCGACCTGATCAAGATCGCGATGATCCGTGTGCACCGGGCGCTGGCCGGCGAGGGGCTCGCCTCGCGGATGCTGCTGCAGGTGCACGATGAACTGGTGTTCGAGCTGCCGGTGGAGGAGCAGGGACCGTTGGCCGCGCTGGTGAAGCGGGAGATGGAGGCGGCCGCCACCCTGCACGTTCCCCTCTTGGTCGAGATGGGAATCGGTGACGATTGGGTGGCCGCCAAGTCCTGACATGGGCGATGCTTGCTTTGAATCGCGTGCCGGTCTCGTTGCATTGTGCACGAAGTCGGGGGCGCTGCGAGAGTCATTCTCCGGGGACAGCCCCGGAAAGTTGTTGTAAGACTATTTCCTGCAAGGTTTTGCGCTTTTGGGAAAACGACGGCATCGAGGTTGCATTAGCATCTGGCGTTGCGGGGGAAGGCCCGCTCTTTCATGCCGATGCTGTGGGCGACGATGTCCGAAGCGGATCCTCGAGGAAACCATATGACGACATTTCGTGCGCGCCGCGGATTCACGCTGATCGAACTGCTGATCGTCGTGGTCGTGATCGGTATTCTTGCGGCGTTGGCGATTCCCAGGTTCCGGGAAACGAAAGGCAAGGCGTACGCCGGGACGCTGAAAAGCGACCTGAAAAATCTGGCGTCGATGCAGGAGGACTACTTCTACTACAACGAGACGTACGCGAACTCCACCTCGCTGCTGAGTTTTGCCGGCACCGATGGGGTGACTATCACCATCATGGAAGCCGATGGGCGCGGATGGTCCGCCACCTCCACCCACCCGGCGGCGTATCCGCTCACGTGCGCGGTGTTCTACGGTCAGGCGGCCCCTGTCGCATCAGCGACAGAAGAAGGCATTATTCACTGTCAGTAAGAGCATCATCTATACTGCAATAAGCCACAATAGCGACATCTGACGCACACAGACGAGTTTGAATTCACCATCGCCGCTGACCCGGATCCACACCGCCGGGCCGAGCGGCTTCGTGCTGTCACGTTTGCCTTCGGCGCCCGGGAATTCCGGATGCGGAAGGCCGGGATGATTCACGCCATGGATGGCGGACTCTGGTTGCACCGGCACGTCTGGCTCGGTCAGCCCATGGTCCACTTTGTGAGTACCGATCGCGCTCGGCTGCTTGAATACGGAGACGCCCTGGGCATTCCGGCGCATCGTCTCCAGTACAAACCGCTTCGCGACCCGCGGACCGCGGTGCGCCGGGAGGCGTGGCACTGGGACCTTGGCGGCCCCGTGTATCCCCCGTTCGACGAGCGGTTGCTCGCCGACTGATGCGGGATCGACGGCGATCCGCTGGCGGAATCAGCTGGCGGCGCGGTCTGCGGCGAGTCGGTCCAAGGCAAACGCTTCCTGACGGATGGCATCGGCCTCGGCCAGCAGCGCTCCCTGCAACGTCGGGGTGCGCCGGAAGATGAAGTACGCACGCGCCCGGCTGCGCGCCCGCCGTGTCCGGTCGCCATAGCGGAGATCACTGCCGGCCGAAGGGACGAGGGTGAGCAGGAAGGCCAGTGCCCACCACCGGCCGGCCACTGAGGCAACCACCGTCGTTTCGACTGCGTAGGTGATCAGCACCAGCAGAAATCCGAGCACCATCGTCCGCATGGCCGGTTCATCGAGCGAGTGCACGTTGTGTGTGGCCAGTCGGCGCGCCAGTTGGATCGGGACGAAATGGGTGATCCGTCCCCACAGGCCGATCGGGGCGATGAGCAGGGCCAGCATGGTTTCCCGGGTGGCGAAGCGGATGCCGTCGCCGGCTCGGGCACTGATCGCGAGATCGTGCGGGTCGATGTCCCGCGCATCGAGATCGGCGCGGAAGGTGCGCACACGCGCTTCGAAGGCCGCGATGCGCCGGTCGATCCCCTGATCACCCTGGCGTCGCAGGGCGGCATGCACGCGGTCCAGTCGGCGGACGAGGGCGAGGCTTCGTCCGAGGGGCGCCGTCCCTTCGGAAATCGACGGCGTCGGTTCGAGCAGCGCCACCAGCGTGCTCCCCAACTGCTGGAGTCGTGCGGCATCCTCCGCCGACTCGAAGTTGAGCGTGACCGCGGCGAGTCGATCGGCCACGAGTTGCGTCAGGGTGGCTACCGAGACGCCGGCATCGACGAGCGGATCGACGGCGATGGGTTCCCCGACCTGAAGCAGCACCCGCGAGCGAGGGGATTCCTTCCGCTCGAAGAGCAGTCCGATCGGGACGATGCGCACGCCGCGTACCCCCTGCTGCTGATACGCCTGCAGGGTCATCCGGGCGAGCCCCGTGCGCAGGGGGGCAAGTTGCGGCAGGTCATGGCTCTTCCCCTCGGGGAAGATGACGATCGCCGCCTCGTCGGCGAGGGCCTGGGCGACCGCTTCGAAGGCGGCCAGATTCCGATCAACGCCGGACGGCGTGCCGGTGGGGGTCGCCGATTCGTCGCTGGCGCGCCGCAGTGGCACGACACCGACGGTACGCAGGAACGCCGCCGCCAGCGGGTTGGCGAAGATCGTCGCCTTGGCCGTGAGGCGGACTCGCCGTGGTACCACCGTGCCCACGATCAGGGCATCCACCAGCGCGTTGGGGTGGTTGACGGCGAGAAACACCGGACCGCGCGCTGGAATCCGCGCGACGCCGTCGGCGATGATCGAGCGGTAGTACCAGCGCAGCGCGATGCCGACGACGGGCTTCAGCGTGTCGTAGAGCATCAGCGCCGCACCATCCGCGGCATCACACGCCGCGCAGCTGACGGTCGGCGTCGCGCGCCGCCCGCTCGCCTTCCTTCACGTTCACTGCGGCGAGCAGCGCACCACCAACGACGAAGAAGCCGATCACCCACAGAATCGCACCCCGGCTGCTCCCGGTTTCTCCGATCGCGATGGCGAACAGGAGCGGACCGAAAATCCCGCCGAACTTCTCGAAGACGGAGTAGAAACCGAAGAACTCGCCGCTCTTGTGCTTCGGCACCATGCTTGCGAACAGCGACCGGCTCAACGCCTGCGTGCCGCCCTGCACCAGTCCGACGAGCACCGCCAGCAGATAGAACTCGGCTTCCGTGTGGATGCCGTACGCATAGATGCAGATGCCGGTGTAGGCCATGAGCCCGATGAAGATCGACATCTTGGCGCCGAGTTTTCCAGCCAGCGTGCCGAAGGCGAAGGCGCACGGGATTCCGACGAACTGGACCAGCAGAATCGCCTTGATCAGTGCCGGGCGCTCGATGCCGATCTCGGTGCCGAAGGCCGTTGCCATCTTGATGATGGTCTGAATGCCGTCGTTGTAGATGGTGAACGCGATCATCGCGAGAAACGCCTGCTTGTAGACGCGCATTTCGCGCAGTGTTTCCCCGAGCCGTGTGAAGGCGACGGCGAACGGATTGGCGGTGGAGCCTTCATCGGATTCCACCGTGCGCGGCGGTTCGGGCACGGTGCGCAGCACCGGGAT
>CANJOX010000026.1 GCA_947475795.1 Gemmatimonadota bacterium | reverse complement strand
GGCGCGACGCCAGCGCCGACGCCGCGGGGACCCGCGCCAGCGCGTCGTCGAGGACGGTGCGCACCAGCCGGGCGGCGGTCGGCTGCGTGGTCCAGGGACGGTGCGTGCGGTCGGGGGCGGCAGACATGGACGGTGGGGACGGGGAAGGCGGGCGCCGCGGCGCGCTCGCGCCCGACGGGTCGTGGTGTTATCGTAACTGCCGTTATGCAAACTCGCAAACCGACCCTCCGGTGAGCCGCCCCCGCGGCGACCACGCGGAACGGCGTGAGGCCATCGCCCGCGCCGCTGCCGACGCCATCGCCACCCGCGGGCTCGAGCAGGTCACCCTGCGTGACATCGCCGCGGCGCTCGGCGTGACCACGGGCGTCCTCACCCACTACTTCCCCTCCAAGGACGCCTTGGTCGCCTTCACCAAGGCGCAGGCGTTCAACCGGCACCTGGCGCGCGCGCGCGAGGCGGCGGCGGGCGCCGTGGGGGTTGAGCGCCTGCACGCGGTGGTCGCCGAGTTGCTCCCGGTGGACGCGGAGCGCCGCACCAGCTGGCGCCTGCTGGTGGCGTTCCACGGCAGCGCCGTCGGATCGGCCGCCATGCGGCGCGCGCACGACCGGCGCATGCGCGCCTGGTTCGCCTTCTTCGCCGAGCTGGTGGCGCCGCTGGGCGTTGCCGACGCCGAGGCCACGGGCATGGCCGTCGCCCTCTTCGTGGAGGGCATGGCGGTATACGTGGCCATGATGCAACCCCCGCGCCCCGCCGCGTGGCAGCGGGCCTTCGCCCGCGCGCAGGTGGAGCGACTCGTGTCCCCGACCACTCCCTCATGAGCGTCACCCCCGCGCCGCTTGATGCCGCGATCGCCGACCTGCGTCGCCAGCTCGGCGACCGCCTGTCCACCAGCGACTCCGTGCGCGATCTCCACAGCCACGACGAGTCGTGGCACGTTCCCCACCGACCGGATGCGGTGGCCTTCCCGGCGTCCACCGACGAGGTCGCGGCGGTGGTGCGCGTGTGCGCCGCACACCGCATCCCCGTGGTCGCGTACGGGACCGGGACGGCGCTCGAAGGCGGCGCGATTCCGGAGCACGGCGGGGTGGTCGTCAATCTGCAGCAGCTCGATCAGGTGCTGCGGATCAGCGCGGAGGACCTCGATGCGACGGTGCAGGCCGGCGTCACGCACCGCACGTTGAACGCGCAGTTGCGTGACCTCGGCCTCTTCTTCCCGATCGATCCCGGTGCCGACTGCTCACTTGGCGGGATGGCCGCGACGCGCGCGTCCGGCACGAATGCGGTGCGCTACGGCACGATGCGCGAGAACGTCCTCGGTCTCACGGTGGTGCTCGCCGATGGCCGCATCGTGCGCACCGCCCGTCGCGCCCGGAAGTCCTCCGCCGGCTACGACCTCACCCGGCTGTTCGTGGGCAGCGAGGGGACGCTCGGGATCATCACGGAGGTCACGGTGCGCCTGGCCGGCGTGCCGGACACCATCGCCGCCGCGGTGTGTTCCTTCGATTCGCTCGCCGGGGCCGTCAACACGGTCATCCGGACGATCCAGCTCGGCGTCCCCATCGCGCGCGTCGAACTGCTCGACGATGTCCAGATGGACGCCGTGAATCGGTACTCGGGGCTGGCGCACCCGGTGCAGGACACGCTCTTTCTCGAGTTTCACGGGTCCGCGTCGTCGGTGCGCGAGGACGCCGCGTTGGTGCAGCAGATTGCCGCGGAGCTTGGTGGGGGCGCGTTCGCGTGGGCCGCCGGCCACGAAGAGCGTCGGCAGCTCTGGGCGGCGCGCCACAACGCGGCCTATGCCAACAAGGCGCTGCGCCCCGGGTGTGGCATGTGGGCGACCGATGTCTGCGTTCCGATCTCCCGTTTGGCGGACTGCATCCTCGAGACCAAACGCGACCTGCGCGACAGCTTCCTCGTGGCGCCGCTCATCGGGCACGTCGGCGACGGCAACTTCCACCTTGGGCTGCTCGTCCGGCGCGAGGATCCGCGCGAGGTGGCCGAGGCGGAGCGGCTGCACGACCGGCTCGTGCAGCGCGCGCTGGCGATGGACGGCACCTGCACGGGAGAGCACGGCGTCGGCACGGGGAAGCGGCACTTCCTCGCCGCCGAGCACGGCGAGGCACTCGAGGTGATGCGTGCCATCAAGCGGGCGCTCGACCCACTCGGCATCATGAACCCCGGGAAGGTGCTGCCCCCGTAGTCAGGCGCGGGGCCTCTGCCGACGGCAGACGAACCGCGACGGAGGCTCGACCGAAACGGGGCACGTACGCACCTCAGTCGAACACGCTGTTCAGGATGTCCGACCACCCGCCTCCCGCGTTGTTCCGCACCGCGAGGACCAGCCACGAAACCAGCACGACCGCAGTCAAGACAACACCGGCCTTGCTGACCAGCTGCGCGACCGGCGACTGCGCGACGCGCGGATTCTCGCGGTCGCCGACCCGTCGCCAACGCTTGAAGAAGCGGCGACTGGAGTCATCGTGGTCCGACGCGCGCTGCTCCGACGCTGCCACTGGTAGCGCCCGCACGACATCGCCGCGTACAGGGCGCGCCACGGCAATCGCGGCCAGTTCAAAGGCATCGTAGATGGGGCTTTCCCGGTAGGTGACGACGATATCCATGAGTATGGCCATCGCGACACACAGCGTAACCAGCCCCGCGCCCAGCGCGACCCGAGCCACCACGAGCCCCACCACTGGCGGCCGACCCAGCGCGAGCACGAGAACGAATGCCATGAGCGTGAAGACCGTCGGCAGGCCCCACCACACGAACAGTCGAAAAACACGGATCTGCTCCGGCAGTTGTCGGACGTGCGCCGGCGTCTCGCGCCCCGGATACCATGTCGGCCACCAGGGTGGTGCGGCGAACACCTGTCGCAGCACCGCAGCCACGCGAACCGGCGCATCGGCCTGACTCACCCGGATGAGACGCCGCACCGTGCTCACCACCGCCGTCGCAAAAAGTCCGGCGGTAGCGAGCAGTACCAGCACGCCCTTGGCAAAGATCTTGGAGCCCTTGAGCATCCGCCGCGGCGAGACGTCCGCGAGACTCAGGAGATCGCCGACTTGAACCCACGCGAACAGTACGGCGCTAAGCAGCCCCGCCAGGATGACCATGGGCGCGATGACCGTGATCCCCAAGTCATCGAGTGCCCGCGCGGAGAGCGCACTGGGTGTACAGCGCTCCAGCACCTCGTGCACTTCGCGAGCCGATGCGGGGCGGTTGAGAGGGTCTGCCTCGAGGCAGCGCGCGAGCACGTCGCGAATCTCGGCCGGCAGATCCGACGCCACGCTCGCGAGGGGGGACAGTGTCGCGGTGGTCTGGCGTCGTAGCACCTCGAGCGTGCGGGCCTCGGCAAAGGCACGACGGCCCGTCAGCAGCTCCCACGCAACGACGCCCAGCGAATACACATCGGACGCGCTCGACGGTGTCTCGCCGAGCATGACCTCCGGCGCGGCGTAGCCCAACGAACCGGCGGCGGTCGCGTCGGCATCATGGGACCGGCGCGCCACCCCAAAATCGGTAAGACGCGCGCTGCCTGTGGCGTCAATCAACACGTTCTCGGGCTTGAGGTCACAGTGCAGCAACCCTGCCTCGTGCACCGCCGACAGCGCCGCCGCCACGTCGGTGATCCAGCGGAGCGCTTTATCGCGCGGCGGTACCAGCCCCGTACCCAGCACACTGCCCACCGTCCCCCCAGGGACGTACTCGAGTACCAGCGCGTCAGCGCGCGGCAGCTCAAGCACATCGAGGACATTGACAATGTTCGCATGCGAGACCGCCGCGAGCGCGCGTGCCTCGCGGCGGAGCGTCGCCCGCTCGCTGGCGTCGCTCGAGTCGCCGCGGGTGAGCACCTTGATAGCCACGTCCCGTTGCAGCACGTCATCGATCGCGAGAAAGACAGCGCCAAATCCTCCTGCGCCAAGCATGCGCTGCAGGCGATAACGGACGTGCAGTCCGTCGAGCAGCGTGTGGGTGTCGGTCGACAGTGACGAGGACGAAGGCGTCATGGGCGGAAAGATACGGAGCGGTCTGACGGAGCGGTCTGCTCGATGGCTTGGTCAGGCGCCGCCGTCGGAGAGCACATGGAGCACGCCGCCGATGACCAGGGCGACGACGGCGATGATGTCTGCCGCCACGACACGGGAAAGTTGGCGGTTGTAGCCGCCGACGGAGCGAGCAACCAGCAGAAACGACACGGTGCTGATGAGACCCGCGCCAAACGCCAACGGCCGGAGTACGGGTCGTATCGCGGCCAGCGCCAAGAACGCGCCCAGCAGACCGAAGAGCACGGCGACGAGAAGCGATGCGGAAATGACGTAGTGCATAGGAACGTGTCCGGAGGTGTGCGTGCCCCTCGTACCTTGCCACGCCGGCTCGCGTTGATACCCTGCCGGGTACGGGCGATGCGTCAGGCCGTCAGGGATACCATGGTGTACGTGATGTCGAGCTCGAGCTGATCGAGCGCGGCCAGCAACTGCCGGACCAACACCTCCGCCTCGAGATGGACGGCGGGGGCCTCACGGCGCGTCAAGTCATGAACGAGCGAACAGAGCCGATAACATTCCATCGCTTCGATCTGGCCAGCGGCCGACTTGAAGCGATGGGCATGAAACGCCAGCGCTCCGATGTCGCGGACCTGCATGGCAGTGCTCACCCCGGCGCGCGCGTCGGCGAGTGATTCCAGGAACCGCGCCAACACGTCCTGCAACGCGTCGTCGTCATCGTCGAGCAACTCGCGGAGCGCACGCAGCGGCAGCGCGG
Organism: Gemmatimonadota bacterium; assembly: GCA_947475795.1. Next base: position 11,664 of record CANJOX010000026.1, on the reverse strand, counting down.
CCGGCACGTCAGTCATGCACGCTCCGCCTCGGGTGGGCGGGGCGGCAACCACTTCGCGAGCGTCAGGAACATCCGATCGGGATCGATCGGCTTCGCTTCGAAGTCGTCCATCCCGGCGTCGACGCAGCGCTGGCGGTCTTCCGCCATCGCATTCGCCGTCATCGCGATGATGCGCTGACCGGCCAGTGCGGCCGTGTCCCGGATGCGGCGGGTCGCCTCGTATCCGTCCATCTCCGGCATCTGCACATCCATGAGCACCAGATCGTACGCGGCGTGCCCGAGGGCATCGATGGCCTCCACACCGTTCGCGCAGAGGGTGACCGTCGCGCCGGCCTTCGTGAGCAGCTTCTTGATGACCACCTGATTGAACACGTTGTCCTCGGCCACGAGGATGTGGGTACCGGAGAGGCGGGCCCGCGCCGCCGCGACGACTTCGACCCCCGTGTCCGGCTCCCGCGTGGGGGCAGCGTCGGCCCGCGTGAACCGCGCCGTGAAGGCGAAGGTACTGCCGCGCCCGACGGTGCTGTCCACCCAGATCCGCCCGCCCATCAGCTCCACCAGCTGTTTGGCGATCGCGAGGCCAAGACCGGTGCCCCCGTGCTTCCTGGTATTCGAGGCGTCCGCCTGACTGAACGGCTCGAACAGCCGGTCGGTCTGCTCGGGGCTGAGGCCGATCCCGGAGTCGTGCACGCGGAACTCCAGCAGGAGTGATCCCGCCTCCAGGGTGGGTTCGGCCACCCCGCGGACGACGTCGATGTGCACACCGCCGCGCTCCGTGAACTTGATCGCGTTCCCAGCGAGGTTCAGCAGGATCTGCCCCAACCGCAGTGCATCCCCGGTGAGGAAGGGAGGGACGTCCGCGGCGACGCGCGTCGTGAACCGCAGGGCCTTTTCGCGCGCCAGATGTCCGCAGATCCCCTCGACCTGCTCGAGCGGCGACTGCAGGGCGAAGGACCGCTGCTCGAGTTCCACCTTGCCGGCATCGATCTTCGAGAAGTCGAGGATGTCGTTGATCACGGCGAGCAAGTCCTGGGCGGACCGGTTGACGCTCGTGACATAGCTGCGCGGCTGGTCCGCCAACTCCTCCTGCAGGCACAGGTACGACAAGCCGATGATGGCGTTCATCGGCGTGCGGATTTCGTGACTCATGTGCGCGAGAAACTGGCTCTTCGCCCGGTTGGCCTGGTCGGCGTATTCCACCGCCAACTGCATGTCGGCGATGCGCCGCTCGGCTGCCTGATGCTCGCGGCGCTCCGTGAGGTCACGGACGGAGACGATGTCGGACGAGGCTTGGATGCCGGCCGCGCGCGCGACCGTGAACTCCGCATCGAAGGTCGTGCCGTCGAGATGATGCGCGATCCCCTCGTGCACCGCGTTCGGGGTGTCGCGGCGGTCCACCGTGCGCCACCGTTCGGCCTCGGGGAGCATAGCCGAGAGGGGCCTGTCGGCGACGGCGCCGAACAGCGCGTGCGCGCGGGAATTCGCACTCGTCACCATGCCGTCGCCGCCCACGACCAGGAGGGCATCGGGGCTCTGCTCAAAGAGGGCGCGCAGGGTGCGCTGGGTGCTGGTCTGCGTGATGAACGCCCCGAGAAGCTGCGCCACCTGCTCGAGCAGCTGCGGCAGGCGATCGTAGCCGGGATAGGTGTGTGACCCCCCGAACTCGATGACCGCCAGGACGCCGTCGCTGCCCATCACCGGGACCGCGCAAACGGTGCGAATGCCGGTCCGATGGGCGACCTCCGAGCGGCGGGAGAAGCGACCGGCGGTATCGCGTTTCCAGAAGTCCGTCCGCTGGCAGGGCGCGGCGGTGCCCCACGCGACCCCGGGCGCCCCGACCCCCTGCAGCCACTCGGTCCCGGCGGAGAACGCGAGCTCGGCGGTGATGCGGACCCACTCGTCGAAGAGCGGAGCAGACGAGGCACCGGCGACGTAGCGCAGCGTGGGGTGCCCGGGTTCCACCGTCCACACGCAGGCGGCACGGACGTCGAGAATGCCAACCAACGTCTCGGTGACGAGCCGCGCCGCGTCCTCGATCGATCCACAGCCAAGCAAACGGTCGCCGACACGCCGCGCCACCGCCGTGTGACTGCTGGCAATGCGGAGTTCGGTGATGTCCGTGTGAATGGTGATGTAGCCCGTCGGCGCGCCGGCGACGTCCCACGTCGGCGCGCCCTCGACCTGCGCCCAGTACTGCTCGCCGGACTTCCGGTAGTGCAGGATCTCCACCGAAATCGCGCGCCCCTCGGCCCGCGCGCTCGCCAACGCAGCGCGCGCCACCGACGCGGTGTCGGGGCCGATGAGCACATCGTCCGCGTGTCGCCCCATCACCTCGGCCGGCGCGAACCCCGTGTGGCGGGAGAAGAGGTCGTTCACCCACTCGATGCGATCGTTCGCATCGGTGACGACCACCAGACTCCGGGTCCGCTCCGAGAGGGCGCGGAACACCTCCATCTGGCGCGGTGTGCCGGCGGTCATGGCGCGGTCCGACAACGGCGTCGAAACGCGTGCGGTCGTCTCACAGTGTGGTCAACGCGCGCGCGCGTCGGCCGCGAGGGTGTACGTCCCCACCAGTTCGGCGCTGGCCAGCACATGGCCTTCGATCGCCGCGCGCACCGTGCGACCGTCCACGATGCCGTCCACCGGGCAGCGGTCAACGTCGAGTGCGTACAGCGTGAAGGTGTACGGGTGGATGACGGTGTCGTTGAAGGGCGGACAGGGGCCGTCGTAGCCGAAGTACGTGCCCTCCATGGCCGGGTCACCCGTGAACCAGAGCGTGTAGTCATTGGAGCCCTGCCGACGGCCATGGGCGGCCTCCGGGCCCGCCTTGCCATGCGGCTGGATGCCCTCGGAGCCCTCGCCCTCGGCAATCGTCCGGACATCGGCCGCGATATCCAGCAGCACCCAATGGAAGAAATCGAAGCGCGGCAGGTCGAACGGCACGCGACGGTCCTCCTTGTTGACATCGTCGGCGACGGTCGGGACTTCCGGGTCGTGACAGAGCAGCACGAAGCTCTTGGTGCCGGCCGGCACGTCGGACCAGGCGAGGGCCGGCGAGCGGTTGCTGGAGAGCGCCATCCGCGTGACGGGGTCCGGGCGCGCGAAGGCGAACTCCGGCGGGATGGGCGCGCCGTGGGCGAAGGCGGGGGACTCGAGCTTCATGGGGAGGCCTGTCGGGATGAGGGAGATGACGGGGCAATATTACTGACGACGCCGACGGTTACCAGTGAACGCGCCCGCGGGGCGAACGGTTCTCGCTCGTGGAATGTCGCCGCCCGTACGCCGGGGCCACGGAGCCCCCCACCGACGCGCCCCCCGATGGCATGTCCCATCCCGCGGACGGCGACGGCATCGACTTTCCCGCCCTGCTGCCGATACTGCCAAGGGGTGAGGGATGATCTGGACAGATGGCGGTGAACGTCGAGCGGAGTGTGTGTGGACATGCAGGGAACGCCGAGGGGTCGCGGGACGGAGTCGGGTCAGGGATGGCGGGCATGGCGCACACGCCATGCCCGGTGGGCCGCGCGACTGGGTGTGGTGCTGCTCGCGGGTTGCAGCGAAAATCCCGTCACGGTGCAGGTGCCGGATCGCATCACCATCGCGGTGCCGATCCCCTCCGGCCGCCTGTCGGTCGGCGAGACCGCGGTCCTTCGGGCGACGGTGGCCGCGGGCGTCGTGTCGTTGCCGATGGCGGAGGTCGTGTGGTCGTCCAGCGCGCCCACGATCCTCTCCGTGGTGCCCGGTGGGGTCCTCGTGGCATCGGCCCGTGGGAGCGCCGAGATCACCGCGGCCATGGCGTCCGATCCCCGTATCCGAACGAGTGTCTTCCTCTCCGTCGTCGGCGCGTCCGCGCTGAGCCTCGATACCCGCACCCTCGCCCTCAGTGAGGGCGGGCAGCACCGCCTCACGGCAACGGTCGCGTACGATGACGGCGCCACGGCGACGCCCCTCACGTGGCGCTCGAGTGTCCCGGCCGTCGCCCTCGTGGACCATCAGGGGCTCGTCACCGCCGTGGGCTCGGGGACGACCATCATCCGCGCCTCCGGGTCGGGCAAGTCCGATTCGGCCGTGGTGACCGTGTCGCCGCAGACGGTGGGGAGCGTGACCATCGATTCGGTCTCCAAGACCGCCTTCTTCATCGGCGATCGGCGGACGTGGTCCGCCACCGTGCGGAACGCCGGGGGCGCCCTCCTCATCGGGCGCACGATTGCGTGGTCCTCCGCCAACCCGGCGGTCGCCACGGTGTCGACGGCCGGTGTGGTCACCGCCGTGGGCGCCGGAACGACCACCATTTCGGCGGAGTCCGGTGGACGCGTCGCCGAGGCCGAGGTGGTCGTCCTGCAACGGGCGGCGTCCGTCACCCTGGCGCCGGCGAGTCTCCGCCTCCCCCGCGGTCGGACGGAGGTGCTCGCCGCGGCCGTGCGCAACGCGGCCGGGGCCGTGCTCCCGGAGCGCCGATCGGTGGCGTGGAGCAGCTCCGCGCCCACGATCGCAACCGTGAGTGCCGACGGCGCGGTCACCGCCGTCGGGAACGGGACTGCGTCCATTACCGCCACGGTGGAGGGAGTCTCCGGCACGGCCGCCATTACGGTCGTCGACCCCGTCGCGTCGGTGCTGGTGACGCCCACGGCGGTCACGCTGCCGGCGGGGGCGAGCGAGCAGATGACGGCGTCCGGGCGCGACGCCAAGGGGGCGTCGCTGACGGGACGCCCGGTGGCGTGGGCGTCGTCGAATCCGGCGGTGGCCACCATCAATGCGAGCGGCATCGTGACCGCCGTGGCCGCCGGGAGCGCCAATCTCACGGCCACGGTGGAGGGCGTCGATGCGACGGCGACCGTGACCGTCCTGCGCCCCGTCGCCTCCGTGCACATCACGCCCTCCCAAGCCACCCTATTCGTCGGACGGACCCTGCCGCTGTCGGCGTTGGCGCGGGATGCGCAGGGCAGTGCCCTTACCGGACGCGCCGTCAGCTGGTCCACCTCCGACCCCGCCGTGGCTACCATCACGGCGTCCGGACTCGTCACGGCGGTGGCGGCCGGCAGTGCCACGATCACCGCGACGGTGGAGGGCGTGGAAGCGACGGCGGCCCTGACGCTGGTGTCGTTGCCCCCGGCCCTCACGGGCATCACGGTGTCGGCGGACACGGTCACACTGTTCGTCGGCCGCACGCGCGCGATTACCGCCACCGTGGATCAGCCGAGCGGTGCCACCGTCGCCACGGTGACCTATGGGTCCGCCCTGCCGTCGGTCGCGACCGTGTCGACCGCGGGCGTGATCGCGGCCGTGAGCCCCGGGACCGCGACGATCACCGTCACGGCCGCCGTGGCGGCGAACGGCAACTTCGCCGCCGCCACGCAGACGGCCAGGATCGAGGTGATCGTGCTCCCGCTGCCGGTGGCGTCCGTGCAGATCACGCCGGGCACCGTCAATCTCGTGGTGGGCGTGTCACAGCAACTGACGATGACGGTGCGCGATTCCGTCGGCGCGCCCCTCACCGGGCGGGTCGCGACCTGGTCCTCGTCGAACACGGCGGTGGCCTCGGTCGGTGCCACCGGGTTGGTCACCGCGGTGGCGGAAGGGACCGCCACGCTGACGGTCATGGTAGAAGGCGCCCGGGCGACAGCCCTCGTGTCCGTGGGGCCACTCCCGGCCGCGGTGACCAGCCTGACGGTGTCCCCCAACACGTACAGCCTAGTCATCGGCCAGACCCGGACGCTGACCCCGGTCGTGGTGCGACCCGCGGGGGCCCCGACCGCCGTCCTGACGTACGGGACGACCACCCCCGCCGTCGCCCTGGTGTCGTCGGCCGGTCTCATCACCGCGATCGCCCCGGGCACGGCCAGCATCACCGTGACCGCGACGGCGCCGGGGAACACGAACTTTGCCGCGACCACGATCTCCGAGGTGGTCACCGTGACGGTGGCCCCCGCCGTCGCCAGCGTGCAGGTCACGCCGGGTACCGCGGCGATCATGCCCGGCACCACGCAGCAACTCGCGACGACGGTACGCGATTCCACGGGCGCCGAGCTCACCGGACGTGCGGTGACGTGGTCCACCTCCAGTGCGGCGGTGGCGACGGTGAGTGCGACGGGGCTGGTCACGGCGATCGCCGTGGGGACGGCGACGATCACCGCCACCGTGGGGGGTGTGCCGGGGGCCATGAGCGTCACGGTCTCGCCGCTTCCCGCGGCGGTCACGTCGGTGGCCATTGCACCCACGGCGGTCAGTCTGCTGGTCGGCCGCACGGCGAGCCTGTCGCCGGTGGTCACGCAGCCGTCCGGCGCCGCCACGGCGTCGGTGACCTACGGCACGACGGTGCCGAGCGTCGCCACGGTCTCGGCGGCGGGGCTGATCGTGGCCGTGGGGCCGGGAACCGCCACCGTCACGATCACGGCCACGGCGGTCGCGAACACCGGCTTCTCGGCCGCGACGAAGACCGCGACGGTGACCGTGACGGTGACCGCGGTACCGGTCGCGACGGTCAGTGTGGCCCCGGACGCGTCCAGCATTCTGGCGGGCTCCGCGCAGCAGTTGGTGGTCATCGCCCGCGATTCGGCCGGTCAGACGCTCGCGGGGCGCACGGTGAGCTGGGCGTCGCTGAACGCCTCGGCCGCCACCGTGAACGCGAGCGGACTCGTGACTGGTGTGGCAGCGGGAACCGCGACCATCACCGCGACGATCGAGGGGATCATCGGCACCGCGACGATCACGGTGTTGCCGGCGCCGGCCTCGATCACGAGTCTGGCCGTTGCCCCGAGCTCGGCGACCGTGACGGTGGGTCAGACGCGGGCGATCACGCCGACGGTGACGCAGCCGGTTGGCGCCGCCGCCGCGGCGGTGACCTACGTGTCGTCGGACGTCGCCATCGCGACGGTGTCGCCCACCGGCGTCGTGACCGCTGTGGCCGCGGGCACGGCGACCATCACGGTCACCGCGACGGCGCCGAGCAACGGCAGCTTCGCGCCAACGACGGTGTCGTCGTCAGTGGTGATCACGGTGGTGCCGTAGCGGACGCGCGACGCTAGAGGTGCCCCGAGCGCATGGCTTCCTCAACCCACGCGGCGTACTCCGCCTGCATGCAGGTGCCACACGGTCGGTAGCCGGCCGCGACGGCGGTCGCCTCGTCCGCGAAGAAGACCCGATGCTTCGCATATCCCGTGGGGAGCGAGCCGACCGCGCTTCGGCAGTCGAGGCGCCCGTAGATCTTCCGCCGGCGGTTTCCGCCCAGCGTGCCCGGGACGGCGCTCAGCACGGCCGTCCCGTCTGGGCCGATCAGCGTGTAGTGTTTTTCGGTCATGGCCCAAAGATGAGACGGTGCCCGGTCGGTGTCCAACGCGCACGTGATGCGCAGCCAGAACCGGACGATCTCATACGGCACAACGTCCGCTGAAACATCAATGGGCGTTTTGCCGCAGGAACGCCACGAAGCGCGGGAACACATCGTGTGCGGCGTTCTTGCCGATGAACACGTCCGCATGTCCGTACCGGGGGATAACGGCCAGCTGATGCCGGCCTGGCGCGAACTGCTCCAGCCGCTCGTGGCACAGCACATTCGAGTCGAGGAACAGAGCGTTCTCCTGGCCCGCCACCAGCAGCATCGGGGAGGTGATGTCGGCGGCGTCCCGCAGGTAGTTGTCGGGCAGGTGGCGGTAGCGCACATCTTTGGGGTCGAACTTCACGGCGGTGTTGTCGGCCCCCACCATTTTCCGGATGTGCCGGTAGTAGTGCACGCCGCTGCCACCGAACAGGTCGCCGGTGCGGCGGTGCGTGACCTCATGCAGGTTTTCATGCCGGAACAGCACCGGGTAGCCGTAGCCCCACATGAAGCTGGTCATGTGGCATTCAGGCACATCGCATTCGCGGTGCATGAAGGACACCCCTTTGGCCAGCAATTTGCCAGGCGAGATGCCCGCTTGCCGGTGCCATTCGGGGTTGAGGTAGTCCACCCCCAGCACTGACTCCGCCAGAAACGGCCCCACGGCCAGCTTGGCCTTGGCGAAGGCACCCAGTTTGGGTGTGAGTGACACGCCATTGACGATGACGCTGCGCACGCCCTCAATGGCTTTGCCGAACAGGCTCATGGCCACCGACAGCGCGCCCAGGCAGTGGCTGATGATGTGGATGCGTGCGTCCGGCCCCACGGCACGCCGCACCACGTCGAGTGCGGCCGGGTTGTCGTAGAGCGCCACGTCGTCGACGGTGAAGCGGTGGCGGGTGTGGTTGTAGGGCTGGCGCTTGCTGATGCGCCCATCCAGCGTCCAGACATCGGTGAATCCTTCGTCCAGCAGCACCTGGGTCAGGTTGCGGTGCTCGGGCATGATGAACATGTCGCTGGAGGCGGTCAGCCCCGGCACCAGCAGCACCACATCCTTGCAAGGCGCGCGCTGGAAGCGCAGGAGGCTGATCCCCAGACCGTCGCCCGTGCTGGCGTAGTGGGTACTGACCGCCGCGCCTTTCACGCCTTCCAGGCTGTGCAGGGGGATGGTGCGGATACGCGGTTCGCGGCCATGGCGGCGCGGCAGGCCATGGGTCTCCCACAACTTGCCCAGAAACAGCCGGCCGAAGCGCTGAATGGCGTCCAGCTTTCCAGACAGCGTGGGGGCATCGGCGCGGAAGGTGGTGAGTTGGTGCAGAAAGTCCCGCACCTCGATGTGCAGGATGCCGCTGGCCTGCAGGCTGGCAGCGCCTTCGGCCTCCGCACGCACATGGCCCGCGTAAATGTCTACGTACAGTGTGGTGGTGTCGGACCAGGCATCAAAACCGAAGTCATCGCGGATGTCTTTGCGCCCGCTCAGCGTCAACGGGTCTCCGGCTGCGTTTTCAAAATGCAGACGGTACCGCATGGTTTTGCGGTCGGCGTCCCCGCTGTCGGCAAACAGATTGAAGTCGCCCGCCAGCACAGGCCGCTGCCCGCCGATGAAGCTGCCATTCAGGTAGCCGATCGCCTTCGCTTGGTGTTCCGGGTCAGCAATGAAGGCGTCCAGGTCCTCCATGGCGATGGTCAGGTGGAACATCAGCGCGAGCCCTTGGGCCTTGCCTTCGTCATACCCCTGCTGCCAGGTGTGCTGGCCGGGGCTGATGAAGCCCTTCATTTCTTCAGTGAACCGAAAACCGACCGGTGCGCTGCGGCGTTCAGGCATGGGGAACTCCAAGGGTATCGTCCGGGGGGGTGCCGGTGATGTCTTCTGCGATCCATTCCGCTAACGCGGCAATGGTGGCGCTGGGGTTGGCGCCCACGCCCGTGGGCAGGATGGAGCCGTCGGCCACGTACAGGCCATGGTAGCCGAAGGCTTGCCCCCGACTGCCAGTGGCGCTGCTGACCACTCCATGTGCGGCGTCTTCGGCCAAGGCACAGCCGCCAAGCGGGTGCACCGTGACATTGTTGCGGACTGGGCGGGCCCAGGTCGGCTGCGGAACGTACGTGCTGGCTTTGGTGAACTGCTGGAAGCGTTTGCCGCAGGCCACGATGGCGTCGTACAGCGGACGGCTGGTGGTTTGTGGCCAGTCCAGCGCGAGTTTGCCGCCCCGCAGGCTCAGCACCCCATCGGCCGCATCGCGCCCCATGAAGAGCAGCACGCTCGTGCGGTACGACACATCGCCCTTGAGCAGGGCATGGAAGTAGGCCACCACGGAGCCGCCCCACTTGCCGGAGCCCAGAGACTGCACCGCAAAACGCCAAAACAGGCGCACGGTTCTCACAATCCGGGTGACGATGTAGCGCAGGCTCAGCGCAGGGCGAATGCCCTCCACGTACCACGCGGCAAACGACGGGTAGGCCGCGTCCTCCAGCAGGAAGGCGGGCTTGCCCTCCACCGGTTGCTGCAGGCCATAGTCGATGTACTGGGTGATCACCGGGCCGTAGTTGGGGTCGGCATCGCGCTCGCCCCCGGTCACAAACGACAGGAAGTCGCCATTCCCGGAAAAGCCTTCGCCCAGTTTGCGGCTCAGTCGGGGCAGAGTGCCGAATTCATCGCGGCAGCGCAGCAGCAGTTCGTTGCTGCCGAGGGTGCCGGCGGACACCACGACGCGGCGGGCGAAGGCATGGCGCGCGTTGCCGGCGTCATCCCGGTAGTCCACCCGGTAGCCGTGGCGGCCATCGGCCGTGGTGTCCTCTGCCCTGGCCTCATTGAGCGGCGTGATGCGGATGGCTTCACAGCTGGTCTCTATCAGCGCGCCGTGCTGCGTTTCGGCTGCGTACAGATAGTTCAAGTCCAGGGTGTTTTTGGCGTGCACATTGCAGCCCACATCGCATTCGCCGCAGTAGGTGCAGGACGTCTGGCTGGCACCATAGCGGTTACGCTCCTGCTCGCCGATGGGCAGGGGTGCGCGCTGTTGTGCGGCGTAGCCGTTGCCGAAAAACACGCAGATGTCTGCCGGGCGGCTGGCGGCACCATCGGCCTTGGCGAAGTCGGCATACAGGGCGGTGCGCTTGATGGTGCGGCGTGGGTCCCCAGCGGCGGGTGGCACGGGGCGGGCGCCCAGCACGCGCTGGCTGATGCGGTAGTAGGGGGCGAGTGCCGTTGCCGTGACGTGGGCTGGCCAGCGGGTCTCAAATACCCACGCAGGAGCGGGCATGAACACATTGGCGTAAATCAACGAGCCACCGCCCAAGCCGGCGCTCACCACCGCGTCCATGCGGCGGTAGTTACGAATGTCAAACAAGCCGTTGAGCTTGCGGGGACGGCCGTGCTCGGCCTCGGACCAGAAGTTGTTGGCAAAGTCGTGCGGGCTTCGAGCAAAGCTGCCCTTGGGGTAGCGCTTGCCGCGCTCCAACAGCATGACCTCGCCGGGCCATCGGGCGGCCAATCGGCAACATGCCACCGCGCCCCCGAACCCGCTGCCGACAATGATCGCTTCCAGCACGCGTTGTTGTGTCATGCGTCCCCCTGAAAATCCGCGGGCATGGTAGACATGAGCCCGCTGGCCGGATAACCTAGCGCGGCACGCCGGCTTTGAACACCGGACCCCGGCTCCTCAACGCACCCCAAAACACTTCGTGCAGGGAAGACGATGGAACCCAATGCCTCCCCTTTGCCCGTAGGGCAGAGCCCGCCACTGCCGCCGCAGAGTCTGCGTGCGACCCTGTGGCAGCTTCTGGGTGTGGGCGAGCAACAAATCATGCCGGAGGCAAGTCGGCGCAGCAACACGCTCATCTTCACCATCATCGGCACGCTCACGTTGCTGGCGTTCGGCATCGGGAATGTGCAGCAGACGTCCGATGCGCGTTTGTTCACGCTGGGCGTGGTGCAATTGCTGGAAGTGGGGCTGCTGCTGGTCCCGGCCATTCTCCTGACCAGCCGGAATGCGCCACCAGTGGTGTCGGAGAACATGCTGGTGTTTGCGGGCTTTGTGATCTTTGCCTCGAACGTGGTGTTCGGCGGGCAGACCGGTGATTCGCCGTACTGGACCTTTGTATTTCCCTACCTGGTGTTCTTTCTGCGCGGGCAGAAGACCGGGTGGATCGTGGGTGTGGTCTACGCGGTGTTGGTGCCCGTGCTGATGTACTACAGCTCGAACCATTGGCGCTATTGGAAGTACCCGGATGCCCACTGCTTCTACTACGGCATTGCCTATTTCTTCAGCGTAGTGACGGCGGCGTATTTCAACCTGTTTCGTAGCCGCTTTCAGGCGCACTTGTGGGATCTGGTGGGCTATCACACCGGC
>CANJOX010000025.1 GCA_947475795.1 Gemmatimonadota bacterium | reverse complement strand
TACAACGGCATCTTCGCGCAGTACGCCAACTTCGGCTGGCGTCCGAGTGCGAACGATCCGGCCGTGGTCGACCGGCCGGCGCTCGATCGCTGGATTCTGTCGCGCCTCACGCGCGTGGAAGCGGAGGTGGACGCGCATCTGAACAGCTACGACGCCACCCTCGCGGCGCGGCGGGTGATGCAGTTCATGGATGACGACGTGTCCAAGTGGTACGTGCGGCAGTCGCGCGCCCGCTTCTACGACGTGGAGAGCGCCGACAACCGGGCGGCGTTTGCCACGCTGCACGAAGTGCTGGCCGTCACCTGCCGTCTGCTGGCCCCCTTCGCGCCGTTCATGACCGATGCCGTGCACCGGGCCCTCACGGGCACGTCGGTGCACCTCGCGTCGTACACGCGGGCGCATCCGACGCCGGTGGACGACACGCTCGAGGCGGCGATGGACGACATCCGGACGCTCGCCGGGCTGGCGCGCGCGGCGCGCGACGTGGCCGAGGTGAACGTGCGGCAGCCGCTGCCGTCGGTGCAGTGCGTGGTGCCTGGCAACCCCGGACCGGCGTCGGAACTGGGCGCCCTGCTGGCGTCCGAGATCAACGTGAAAGTGGTGGAGTTCGTGCGCTCGACCGACGCGCTGGTGTCGCTCGAGGTGAAGGGCAACTTCCGCACGCTCGGCAAGAAGTTCGGCAAGGAGACGCCGCTGGTGGCGGCCGCCGTGCCCGACATGCCCGTCGAGCTCATCCGGGCGCTGGCCGCCGGGGAGTCGGTTACCATCGACGTGGCGGGGATTCCTCGCTTGATTGCCCCCGACGACGTCGCCATCATCCGGCGCGCCTCCGGGGCGGCCGTGGTGCAGGAGGACGGTGGGTACGGGGTCGCCCTCGACCCCACGATCACGCCGGCGTTGCGGGAAGAAGGGCTGGCACGCGAGGTGATCAGTCGGGTACAGCGATTGCGGAAGGAAGCACAGCTGGACGTGAGTGACCGGATCGCGCTGGCTATTGCCGGTGATGCGGAGTTGGAGGGCGCCGTGGCCACGCATCGTGACCGTATCGCCGAGGACGTACTGGCCGTGCGCCTGCTGCTGGGCACGGAAGCTGGCTCACCGTTTCAGGCCGATGGCCACGGTGCCACGTGGACCGCGATGCAGGTGGTGGACGTCGATGGACGTTCAATCCGCCTCGCGCTCACCAAGGAAGGGTCGTGATGGCCGGATCGAACGCCGCGTCCAAGGACGCGAAGAAGCCGAAGCCGATGCCCAAGAAGCAGCTGCAGCACTTCGAGAAGCGGTTGCTCGAGGAGCGCAAGCGCGTGCTGAAGGAACTCGGGCACCACGGCGAGGCCTTCGGCCCCAACGGCGAAGCCGACGGCGACACCAGCGCCTACTCTTTCCACATGGCGGATCAGGGCACCGACGCCATGGAGCGCGAGAAGGCGTTCCTGTTCGCCTCGCAGGAGGGGCGGTTCCTCTTTCACATCGATCAGGCGCTGCGTCGCCTGTACAAGTCGCCGGAAACCTTCGGGAAGTGCCACCAGTGTGGCGAAGAGATCGCCTTCGAACGCCTCGATGCCTTGCCGCATGCCCGCTATTGCTTCGCGTGCAAGCAGCGCGAGGAAGACGCGAAGAAGGGATGACGTGAAGGCGATCGTTGCGCTCCCCGTTCTGTTCGTCGTCATCCTTCTCGATCTGATCACCAAGGCCGTGGCGGTGGCGACGCTGGCACCCGCCGGCATCGCCAGCCCCGTGTTCGGGAACTGGTTCCGGTTCGCCCTCGTGTACAATCCGGGGGCGGCCTTCGGGCTGCATCTGGGCGATTTCTCGCGGTGGATCTTCATGGGGCTCACCGTGGTGGCCATCGTGATCCTGTACCGTCTGTATCAGCAGACGGCGCACGATGATCTGCGCAAGGCGCTCGCGATCGCGCTCGTGGCCGCCGGCGCGATCGGCAACGTCATCGACCGTATCCGGTCGGAGGCCGGGGTCGTGGACTTCATCGACATCGGCTTCGGGCTGCACCGCTGGCCCACCTTCAACGTGGCGGATATCGCCGTGAGCACCGGGGCCTTTCTGCTGGCGTGGGTGCTCTGGGGCGAAGAGCAGCGCGAGGCGGCCGAAGCGGCCGGCCGCGTCACCCCGTCGGATCCTGTCGACCTGTCGCAATGAGTCACCCGCATCGGAGCGCCACCGCCTCGGCCGTCATCAACGACGTCCCGGTCGCGTCGGCCACTCCCCGTTTCTGGATCATCGTGGCGTTCATCGCCGCCTGCGATGCCGTGTCCAAGGCGCTGGCGGTCGAGTATCTCGCGCCGCGCCACGTGCCGCATCAGATCATCGGTGAGGTGGTGCGCTTTACGCTGGCGTACAATCCGGGGGCGGCCTTCGGCATGCACGTCGGCCCGGCCTCGCGCTGGATCTTCGCGGCGCTCAGCGTCGTGATCGTGGTGGTGCTCATCCGCGCCACGTCCGACCTCACGCGCATTTCTCGCATCGCCGCCGCCGGCGTGCCGATCGTCGTCGGAGGTGCGATCGGCAACTTGCTCGATCGCATCCGGCTGCGGGATGGCGTGGTGGATTTTATCGACATCGGGATCGGCGACGTCCGCTTCTGGACGTTCAACGTGGCCGACACCGCCGTGACTATTGGAGCAGCGTGTCTCGTGATCGCATTGTGGCAGCAGGACAAGGCCGAACAGGCCGCGTCGACGTGAGTCCGCTCGCATCGCCGCCGGCGCCGGTCGCGCATGACTTGGTCGTCGCCGAGGGCGAGGAGGCGGGGGAACGACTCGATCTGCTGGTCGCACGCCGCTGCGACCTGTCCCGGACGCAGGCGGCCACGCTGGTGGCCAACGGGCAGGTTACCGTGAACGCCAAGCGGGAGAAGGCCTCGTATCGCAGCGTCGCGGGCGACCGGGTGCAGGTGGTGATTCCGCCGCCGCCGGGCCGTGACATCGTGGCCGAGCAGATTCCGCTCGACATCGTGTACGAGGACGAGTACTTGCTGGTGGTGGACAAAGCCGCCGGCATGGTGGTGCACCCGGCCCCGGGTAACTGGACGGGGACGCTGGTGAACGCCCTGATCGGCCGTGGGGAGCCGTTGGCCGAAGGTGGGGGAGAGGAGCGCGCCGGGCTCGTGCACCGCCTGGACAAGGACACGTCGGGGCTGCTCATCGTGGCCAAGACCGATGTGGCGCATCGCTCGCTCAGCGCGGCGCTGGCGGCCCGTCAGGTCACGCGCCGGTATGTGGCGCTGTGCTGGGGCCATCTCGCCAGTGACGCGCTGACCGTGGAGAAGCCCATCGGACGCGACCCACGGGACCGCACCCGGATGGCGATTGTGCCCGACGGCAAAATGGCGCGTACGGATTTCGCACGGCTCGCGCGCTTCGACTCGGCCGATCTCCTGCGGGCACACCTGCACAGTGGCCGGACCCACCAGATCCGCGTGCACCTCGCGGCGGTGGGCCATCCGGTGGTGGGCGACGACACCTACGGCGGCGGTGGCGGTCGGCGGCTGGTGGCGCTGCCCGGCAAGCGGCACTTCCTGCACGCGGCGTGGCTGCGGTTCCGGCACCCCATCACGGGCGCCGCGGTGGATCTCCGGTCGCCGTTGCCGACCGATCTGCGGGAGTCGCTGGCCGTGGTGAGTTGCATGCCGGAGCTGGCCACCCACCAGGATCCGCTGGATTTCTTCGGGTTTTACCGCACCGACGAGCCGTTCCCCGGGCAGGCGCCGGCGCGGGACGTCGATGACGACGATCGCGACTGACGACGACGGCGACGACCAGCGCCCCCGGGTGCTGGTCGTCACCGTGGAGCGGGAGTCCTTCGGGATTCCCGTGGGGCAGGTCCGCGAAGTGGTGCGTGCCGCCGGCGTGCACCGCGTGCCGGGGAGCCCCGTCGTGCTTCTGGGGATCGTCAACGTGCGGGGGGCGATCGTTACAGTGCTGGACCTCCAGGCCATGCTCTCGGGAGAGCGTGCCGTCACGGTAGGGTCGGTCGTCCTGCTGGAGCACGGGTCGCGCCTGATCGGGCTCGCCGTGCGGAGCGTGCGCGATGTCCGCGCACTGGACCCCTCCGGCGAGGCCGGGGACGAGGCCGGTGGCGGACCGCTCGTGACGCTCGACGCCGTCGCGCTGTGCGCACGGCACCTGCTTTCAGCCGACGAGAGGACTCCATGAGCCGGACCGTACTCATTTGCGACGACGCGCTGTTCATGCGCACCATGGTGGGCGACATCCTCACGCAGGCCGGCTTCGAGATTGTCGGGGAAGCGGAAACCGGCGTGCAGGCGGTGGCGCAGTACAAGCGGCTGCAGCCCGATCTGGTCACGATGGACATCGTGATGCCGGAGATGGGCGGGATCGACGCGGTCCGTGAAATCACGGCGCACGATCCGGCGGCTCGCATTCTCATGTGCAGCGCCATGGGGCAGCAGGCGCTCGTGGTGGAAGCCATACAGGCCGGCGCGAAGGACTTCGTGGTGAAGCCGTTCCAGCCGAGCCGCGTGCTCGAAGCCGTGCAGCGCGTCCTCGCGGTATAACGCGTCGCCGCCGTCGCGCCGGCCTCGATGTCCGTGCTGAACGCCGCCAAATACGCCGCGCTCTTCCTCAGTGAAGCGCGCGAGCATCTCGCGGCCATCGACGAGGCGCTGCTGGCCCTCGAGCAGGGCGCGTCTGCGCCCCGACCCGATGCCATGGGGGCGCCGCTCGCGACGGCGTTCCGCGGGGTGCACACCATTAAGGGTATGGCTGGTGCGATGGGGTATCAGGCGGTGGAGCAACTCGCGCACGCCCTCGAGACGCACGCCGAGCCCATGCGCCGCGCGGGCCACGCGCCGGGCGCGGAGGCGCTGCAGCGTCTCTTTGACGGCACCGAGTTGTTGCGGGCGGCCATCGACGCCGTGCCATCGGGGCAGGTGGAGCCCACCGCCGCGATGCGGGCCTTTCTGCAGGGGAGTGCACCCGCCCCCGGGCCTGCGGTGGAGGCGCCCGCCCCGGAGCCGGTAACGCCCGATCCGGTAACGCCCGATCCGGGCGCGCCGCGCACGATCCGCCTGGATGCGCGGCGCCTTGATACGCTGCTCGATCTGGTGGGCGAACTGGTCATCACGCGGGATCGTCTGCTGCGCGCGCTCGAGGCGTCGGAGCACCCCGACCGGGCCGTCGTGCGCGCGGCGCACGATGCGGCGCGGCTGGTGGCCACGCTGCAGGACGAAGTGCTGCAGGCGCGCATGCTCCCGGCGGCGCAGGTGTTCGACCGCTTCCCGCGTCTCGTGCGCGACATCGCCCGGGAGCTGGGCAAGGAGGTGCACTTCACGATGGCGGGGCGCGACCTCGAGATTGACCGCTCGCTGCTCGACGCCATCGGCGAGCCGATCATGCACTTGCTGCGCAATGCGCTCGATCACGGGCTTGAAGACGCGGCCACGCGGCAGGCGGCGGGGAAGCCGGCCGCCGGCGTGCTCACGCTGCGCGCGGCGCGCGATCGCGCTGCGCTCGTCATTCAGGTGCGCGACGACGGCCGCGGCATCGATCGCGACGCCGTCCGGCAGCGCGCCCTCGAACATGGTCTCTCCGGTGCCGCGTCCGCGACGCTCACCGACGACGCGCTGCTGCCGCTCGTGGCGCATCCGGGGCTCTCGACGGCACGCGCCGTCACCGCGCTGTCCGGACGCGGCGTCGGTGTGGATGTGGTGAACACCCGCGTTCGGGCGCTCGGGGGACGGCTTGAGCTCGCGACCACCGCCGGAGAGGGCACGATGTTCACGATGCGGCTGCCGCTCACCCTCGCGATCATGCGGGCGCTGCTCGTGCAGGTCGGTGGCGCGACCTACGCCATCCCGGCGGCGCACGTGCGGGAAGTGCTGGAGTTCACGGGCGCCTCACGCGGGACGGGCGCGCTCACCATCACGGTGCGCGACGAAACCATTCCGTTGGTGGCGCTCCAGCAGCGGTTCGACGACGATCCACTCGCGCCGGCTGCGGCACCCGTGGACGGCGCCCGCCATGTGGCCATCGTGGATGTGGCCGGTCGGCGCACGGCCTTGCTCGTCGATGCCCTCCTGGCGCAGCAGGACATCGTGGTGAAACCGCTCGAGACCGTACGCGGTGCGCGCCCCTGGTTCAGCGGGGCCACGATTCTCGGTGACGGGAGCCCCGCGCTCATCGTCGATGTGAGCAGTGTGGCGTGACGGCACGCCACCCGACCCGTGACACGAAGGTGATCTGATCATGCCGGCCATCCGCTCGTTGCAGACCCTCCAGTTGGACGCACTGCGTGAAACGGCCAACATCGGCGCGGGTCACGCCGCCACCGCGTTGTCCCAGCTCACCGGCAGCACGATCATGATCAAGGTCCCCGCCATCAGCGTGGCCAGCCTGGCCGCGCTGCCGTCGGCGTTCTCCCCGGCGGAGGAGCCGGTGGCCGCGGTGCACATGCACATGCTCGGCGATCTCACCGGCCGGACGATGCTCGTGTTCCCGAAGTCGACCGTGATGCGCCTCGCCGAGCTGATGCTCCGCCGGCCCGTCGGCTCGTCGGTCGCGCTGAGCGACCTCGAGGCCTCGGCGATCAAGGAAGCGGGCAACATCCTGAGCGGTGCGTACATGAATGCGCTCAGCGACTTCCTCGGTATGCTGCTGCTGCCGTCGCCGCCCAGCCTCGTCATCGACATGTCCGCCGCCGTGATGGCGAGCACCATCGGGGCGGCCGGGTCCGATCAGGAGTCGGCCCTGTGTGTCGAGAATGAATTCCTGCTGACCGAGCTCAATCAGACGCTGCGCGGGTTCTTCCTGCTGCTCCCGGATCCGGCCTCGCTGCAGGTCATGCTGCGCGCGCTGCGGCTCGCCTGACCACCGCGGCGCGCACTGTCATGTTACCCGTCCGGCCGGCCGGTCGCGATCTGGACCTGCTGCGGGCGCTCATCGAGCGCGTCGATCAGCAGGATCCCGGCGCGTTCAACAACCTTGGCGTGCTCTATCACGCGCGCGGGTTGCACGCCGAAGCGGTCGATGCGTTTCTGCGCGCGCTGGCGCTCGATCCGCGCATGCGCACCGCGGCGCGCAATCTCGAAATTGCGGCCACGCAACCTGGCGCCTGCAGCGCCCGCATGGCGGCGCTCGACGCGCGCGTGGCGGCTGATCCCGACGATCGCGCCGCGGCGCGCGAGCGGGCACGGCTGGCGCGGCTGGTCGGGCACGCGGACGCGGCCATCCACCAGCTCGATACCCTGATCGCCGCGGATCCCGACGATGCCGTGGCGCTGTTCGAGCGCGGGTTGATCGAGCAGCGCGCCGGTGACCTCCGCCGCGCGCAGCGCTGGTTTGAACGCGCGGTGAACGTGGGCGGCGGCGACACCGATGCGCGCCTCCATCTCGCCGAAGTGCTGTACCAACGCGGGCAGAACGAGCAGGCGCTCGATCGCCTCGATGCCTTGCTCGCCGCATATCCGGGCAACGCCGACGCGCATCTGCTGCGCGGCTTCGTGCTGGGCGACATGGGCCGTCATGAGGCCGCACGCGATGCCGCGCGCCTCGCGGCCCAGCTCAACCCGTCGCTCACTACGGTGCAGGCCGACCTGTCGCTCGAACCGGCCACGCTCCCCGATGTGGCGCGCATCGTCGGGGCGGCCCCCCGCATGATGAGCGTGGAGGCCGAGGGCACGCTGGCCCACTACGGTCTCGGCTTGGCGTTCCGGCAACGTGGCTATTTCGACGAAGCACGCCGCGAGTTTGCCCGCTCGCTGGCCGACGGCGAAGATCCCCGGCTGGCCCAGCACGCGCTGGCCGAACTCGATCTCGTGGCGGGCGCGTTCGACGCGGCACGCGAGCGGTATGACGCGCTGCTGGCGCGGGAGGAACAGCCACGTCTTTGGAACGAGCACGGCGTGGCGTTGCACCAGAGCGGCCGGGTGGCCGCGGCCGCCGACAGCTATCGCGCGGCCCTGCGGTGCGATCCGCGCTCCCCGCTGGCCAACAACAATCTGGGCGTCGCGCTCTACGACCTCGGCGATGTCGGGGCCGCGCGCGAGTCGTTCCTGCGCGCCGCCGAGTTCGATCCCACCCTGGTGGTGGCCCGGCTCAACCTCGCCCGGTGGTGTTCGGCGCAGCGCGATCCGCTCGCGGCGCTGGCGCTCCTGCGCGAACTCGTGGCGTTTCATCCGCGTGATGCCGATGCGTGGCAGGAGATGGGCACGGTCCTGCAGGCGTTGCACCGACCGGAAGACGCGCGCGATGCGCTCCTGACCGCCATCGAGTGCCGCCCGGCGTTCGCCGAAGCGCGATTTGCGCTGGGACAGGTGCTCGGACAGCTCGGCGACGCCGACGGCGCGGCCCGCGAGACGGAGGCGGCGCTGCGGTACGCCCCGGTCCGGTTGGATGTGCGGATGGCCGTCGGGATCGATCTGCAGCGGGAATGCCCCGACGCCGTGGGTGGGTTGACGTTGCTGACGGTGCGGGGCGGGGAACCGCTGCGGGGCACCGCCGTGGCCGACAACCTGCTCGAGACGCTGCTCCCCGAGCGGGCACCGGCGACGTCACTGGCGGCGCACGCGACGCCTGAGGGTGAGTGGACGGCGTGGTGTGACGAGGCCGACCGGTTCGCCGCCCGGGCACTGCAGGGCGAAGCGCTGGACCGGTACGTGCGGGCGCGCGAGGGGCTCGATGCCACCGGTGTCGCGCTCTCAACGATGGAGCCGGCGGCACAGGCGGTGTGGCAGCGCGCCGCGCTCGGGGAGGCGCGCTGCCTGTGCCTGCTGGGACGCGGTGGGGAGGCGCTGCCGGTGCTCAAACGGGCGGGTGCCGTGTGGCCGCAGCTCCCGGAGCTGTTGGCGCTCTTCGCGGGGGCGGCCGCGGCCGACGCGACGTGGACGCCGGCCAGTGGTGAACTGGCCCGCACCGCGATGCTGCGCCTGTTGCGCGTGGATGTGACGAGTGCCGCCTTGCTGCACTTTGCCGGCGATGCGGCCATGACGTTGGGCGACGACGGGCTGGCGCTCGCGTTCTATCGTCGCGCGCTGGCGTATGACGCCGCACGTCCCACGGCGCGGGTCGCCATTGCCCGCATGCTGCGCCAGCGCGGTGATTTGCTGGCCGCGCGTCTGGAGCTGGTGGCGGCGCTCACGGCGGTCCCGAACTGGCGTGAGGCGGTCCTGGAATTGGCGCGGGTGCATCACGACGGAAAACGGTACATGGACGCGCGGTGGCTGCTGGTCGATCTGCTCCGCCGGGTTCCGACGGACCGCGAGGCGCTGCTGCTGCTCGCCGAGGTGCTCATCGGTGAGGCGCGCGCCCCCGACGCGCGCATCGTCGTGGACCGCATGTTGCGCCACGATGCCGATTTCACCGGAGCCCTCTGGTGCGACGGTGTCCTGCTGGCGCAGCAGGCGCGCATGCGCGAGGCGATGGCGCGCTGGACGCGGCTGGCGCAGTCGCCCGAGCCGGATCGGTACGTGGAGCAGGCACGCCACGCGGTCTCCATGGCGGGTGATCCCGCGCGCGTCGCATGAGGGGCGCCTGTGTGCGGCCGACCCGTCCCGGGAGCACCACATGAGCCTCGAAGGCCGACTGCGCGATCTGGGGCTGGCTGAGGTGCTGCAGCTGCTCTCGGCCAGCCGGAAAACCGGCACGCTGTATCTCCACGCCCCGCTGCACGGGCGGCGCGCGACCGTGGTGTTCCAGCATGGCGCGATCGTCGATGCGCGCAGCTGGCGCGTCGACGCACCGCCGGCCGCGCTCCCGGCGCGCACCGCGGCGGAGGCGCGCGATGTCGAAGCGACCGCGCTGGATCTGCTGCTCTGGCGGGACGGCACGTTCCGCTTCGCGCCCCCGACGCAGCCCGCACCGTCCAGCGCCGCGATTCATCTGGCCGTCGAACCGCTGCTGATCGAGGCCGCGCAACGGGCCGAACTCTGGCAGCGCATCGGCGACCGGGTACCGCATGCGCGCGTCATCCCCGCGTTCGTGGACATCGAGCCGCAGGAGCTGCCGCTGCTCCGGCTCTCCCCCGCGCAGTGGGAAGTGCTCACCCGCGTGGATGGCCTGCGCGACCTGCCGGCGCTCGCGGCCGCCCTCGGTAAGGACCTGCTCGATGTGGCCGAGCGCGTCCACGGGCTGATCGGGGCAGGGTTGTTGACGCTGCGCGAGGAGCCCGCGGCGCCGCGCCGCAATCCGACGCCGCCGGCCGTGGACGCCATCCCGGTACCCGGGAGTCCGACAGCCAGTGCCGCCGGGATCACGGGCGATTTGTGGATCCCCTCGGCCGCCCACACCCGACACTCGTCCACGCCGCCCTCGACGCCGGTGGCCGGGCTGACGGCCCGACCGGTCGCGGGGCCGATGGTCGGCGCGGAGACGCGCGACGACGAGGATTCGCTGTTCGACCCCGTCGAACTGGGGGTGATCACGGAAAGCGGGCTCCCCGCGTCTGATCCGCGGCCGGTGACCACGTCCGGCGGCTGGCCGGTGACCACGTCCGGCGGCTGGCCGGTTGCGTCATCGGGGCTTGGGCCGTCCTTGCGACGAGGGGAGACGGACGGGTCGGTGACGGGCGCCGAAGGGGCGCGCTGGTGCCGGCTTGGTGACGAGGCGGCCCGGCGTGGAGATTTTGAGCTGGCCCTGACGCACTGGTCCGCCGCCCTCCGGCAACCGGAGTCGATCGCGGACGCGGCACGCGTGCGCGAAGCCATGGCACTTACGGCCCGTTTGCACGCGCTGCTGCATCCGTAGCGGCGCCGGAAACATCCGGTGACATCGCGACGGCGCGGCACCATCGGTGGCACGGAGAGGAGCGGGCGCATGCCCATTGTCGATCACGCCACGCGGCTGATCACCTGCAAGTTGGTCTACTACGGTCCGGGACGCTCCGGCAAGACGACGAATCTGACCTATCTGCATTCGGCCCTGCCGGACGGACAGGTTGGAGCGCTCACGTCGCTGGCGACCCGTCGCGACCGCACGCTCTTTTTTGACTATCTCCCCGTGGAACTGGGCACGGTGGGCGCCTACAACGTGCGCTTTCAGTTGTACACCGTACCGGGGCAGCCGTACTACCGGGCGATCCGCGAGCTCGTCCTGCAAGGGGCCGATGGCATCGTGTTCGTCGCCGACAGCCAGCGGCACCGCTGGGACGACAACCTCGAGAGCCTGCAGGATCTGCACGGCTGCCTCGCCGAGCACGGCGTGGACGCCCGGGCGCTGCCGTTCGTGATGCAGTACAACAAGCAGGACCTGCCGCCCTCGCTGGCCGTGAGCGTGGCCGATCTCTCGGTCGCCCTCAACTTCCGCGCCGTGCCCGAGTTCGCCGCCGATGCGCTGCACGGCGTCGGCGTGTTCGATACGCTGCGGTCGCTGGGCATGCGTGTGCTCGAGCGGCTTGGCGCTGACGAGGGGACGGAGTCCGCGAAGCGCGCGGCGCGGGCGTTGCGCACCCCGATCTCCTCGCCGCGCATCGCGTCGGGTGACGTCCCCGTCGGACTGTACGCCGAGGCTGCGGCCGACGCCGTGGCCGCAGACGTGGCGGCGGTGGCATGAGCGGGATGCTCGACGGGACCTACCGGTTCGACACGTTCGTGGTGGGGTCGTCCAACCGGCTGGCGGCGTCAGCCGCGCGGGCCGTGGCGGAGGCGCCGGGGAGCGCCTACAACCCGCTGTTCGTGTACGGCGGCTCCGGGCTGGGTAAGACGCACCTGGTCGCGGCCATCGCGCATCGCGCGCGGGTCGTGCACCCCGAGCTGCGCGTCGAGTTCACCACGGGCGAAGAGGTGGCCGAGCATCTCCAGCGGGTGATCGCGAGCGGGCAGCCACAGCGGTTCGCTGAGCACTACCAGCAGGTGGAGCTGCTGATCCTCGATGATGTCCAGTTGCTGACCGGGCAGCGTGAGACGCAGTCGGAGCTGCTGCGTCTCCTGCACGTCATGCAGGGGACCGGTCGACAGCTGGTGCTCACCAGCGACCGCCAGCCGGCGGACATCCCCGACGTGGATCAACGGCTGCTGTCGCGTCTGTCGGGCGGGCTGGTCGTCGATGTCGGCGCGCCCGACTACGAGATGCGGCTGGCGATCCTGCGGAACGTGTGTGGCGAGCGCGAAACGATCTTCGGCGACGGCGTCCTGGCCGAGGTGGCGCGGCTCCCCTTCGGGAACGTGCGCGAACTCAAGGGCGCCCTCAACAAGCTGACGGCCTTTCAGCAGCTCGAGGGGGCGCCGATCGCGGCGGCCGATGTCCGCGCCGTGCTGGGGGAGCGCGTCGTGACGCCGCCGCCGCCGCGCATCGCCGCCATCATCCCCGACGGTAGCGATTACGACGGCTTTCTGGCCGACGTGATGCAGGAAGTGGAGACGCGCGTGGAGCCGTGGCGGGTCGCGCTCGGCGATGCGGTGGCGCGCTGGAAAGGCGACGGGTACAACACGGCCGTCCTCGAGCGCGCCATGACGCTCGCCACGGCCCCCGACGTGGACGGCCTGTTGGCGACCTTCGCGGCGGCCATCGAGCATGTGCGTGAGCTCGAGGCGCAGGCCGTCCGTCTCGATCCGAGCCTGCGGGGACACGAGGCGTTCCGCGACGTGGCGCGCATCCCCGACGCGACCGCCGTGCTGGCGCGCGCGGTGGCGGCGCTGCCGCCGCTGCCCGCACCGCTCCCCGCGTTCACCCGCGACCGCTTCGAGGTGGATCAGGCCAATCAGCTCGCCGTGGCGGCCATCGACGCCGTGATCGCGCAGCCGGGCGTGCGCTACAATCCCCTGTTCCTGCACGGGCCGGCGGGCGGTGGCAAGTCGCATCTGGCGCATGCGGTGGGTCACGCGCTGGGTCATGCGCCGGGTCATGCGCCGGGTCATGTACTGCAAACGGCCGGCGCGGCGGGATCGCACCGCGGCACCGTAGCCTGTCTCTCGGCGGCCGCCTTCGTGGACGAGCTTATCGCCGCGATGCAGGACGGCACCATCGACCGCTGGCGCGCGCGCTTCCGCACTGCTGACGTGCTCGTGCTGGATGACGTCGAGGTGCTGGCCGGCAAGGAACGCACGCAGGATGAGCTGTTCCATCTGTTCAATCAGCTGTACGAACGCGGCGGTCAGATCGTGCTCACCAGTCGCGTGGCGCCGCGCGATCTGACGGGCATCGCCGATCGGTTGCGCTCGCGGTTTGAGGGCGGGCTCGTGGTGGCCGTGCCTGCGCGTGCACCGCGGGACGTCGCACCGCGCCGCGAACCGACGGTGGGGGCGCCCGACCGCTTTTTCGAGGATCGCGAAAAGACGATCTGGGACTGGCCGGAGCTCAGTGGACGCCTCATCGAGGAGTATCGCTGATGGCTATCCGTGGCAGTCTCAGCGAGGCCTCGCTGGCCGACGTGTTGCAGCTGCTGGCGCTGGGCCAGAAAACCGGCACGTTGAGTGTGGCGCGTGAGGGAAGCTTCGGCGCGGTGCATTTTGCCGGCGGGCGCATCGTACACGCGGCGCTGGTAAATCGGCGCGACCGCCTCGGCGATCGCCTCATTCGGCTGGGCGCACTGGCCCCCGACGATCTCGCCCGCGTGAACGCCGCCGGCGCCATCCACGACGACCGTGACCTCGCGCGCGTGTTGCTCGCGCAGGCGCTGGTGCCGCGCGACGTGCTCGTGCGCGAGTATCGCACGCAGGTCGAGGAGGCCGTCTACCAGCTGTTCGGCTGGTCGCAGGGCACGTTCACCTTCGAGCCGGAGGCGGAGGAGGCGACCGACGCGCCACTGCTATCGGTGGGGGCCGACTCGCTGCTGCTCGAAGGCGCGCGCCGGGTGGACGAGTGGACGCAGATCGAGAAGAAAGTGTCGAGTCTCGACCTGATCTTTGAGCAGGACGGCGCGCGGCTCGCCCAACGGGAGGGCCCGCTCAGCGCGACCCAGGAGCGTATTCTGGCGCTGCTCGATGGTACGCACGATCTGCTCACCGTCATCGAGCGCTCAGGGTTGGGCGAGTTCGATGTGGGCAAGGCGGTGTACGGCCTGGTCACCGCGGGGTACGTGCACCGGGTGGGGCGGAGCGCGGCGCGTCGTCAGCCGTCGCCCGAAAGCCGTGTGGCGGAGCATCGCAACCTTGGCGTCGCGTTCTACCGCACGGGCATGCTCGACGAGGCGCAGCGGGAATTCCGGCGCGTGCTCGAACTGCGCGAGGCCGACGGCGTGTCGCGCTTTCATCTCGGCCTCGTGCAGTTGCAGCACCACGACTGGGACGGGGCCGTGGACACGTTCCGGCGGGCCGCGCAGGAGCCTGATGCGCCGGCGGCCGTGTTTCACAATCTGGCGTACGCGTGCGAGCAGTTGGGTGACCTCACCGCCGCCGCCGGGTACCTGGCGGACGCGGCGCGGCGCCTCACGCTGCCGGATCCGCGCCTCGGACTGTCGCGCGCCACGATCGCGCTGCGCGGCGGCGATCCGGCCGCCGCTGACGAGGCGCTGGCGGAGGCGCGACGCGCGTGGGGCGCGCGGCAGCCCTCGGCGGCCTGGTTTCATCTGGCCGGGCTGTCCGCCGCGTGCCGCGGCGATCTCGCGCAGGCGGTCGCGGTGCTGGAGGAAGGGCTGTCGCTGCATCCGCATGCGGCGGTGCTGCTCAATAATCTGGCGGTCGTGCACGAGCGGCGTGGCAGCGCCGAACTGGCCGCCCGCACCCTCGAGCACGCGCTCCTGGAGGATGCCAACCGCGCGCATCTGCACAAGAACCTCGGCGACTATCTGTACCGCGCGCAGCGCTATGACGATGCCCTCGAGGCCTTTGAGCGCGTCGTGCGTCTGGCGCCGTCGCACGGGCCCGACGTGTACCTCAAGATCGGCAACATTCACTACCGTCGCGGCGCGCTCGAGGCCGCGCGCGCGGCGTGGGATGCCGCTCTCGCGCTCGATCCCGATCACCGCATCGTGCGCGCCAACCTCGCGGCGATCCCGCCGGTGGCTGAGCCGGTGGCCGAGCCGGTGGTAGAGCCGGTGGCTGAGCCGGTGGCCGAGCCGGTGGCTGAGCCGGTGGCGGCGGGGCACCCAGCGCTGCTCGGCGAGGCCGCATGAGAGGACCGCGTGGCGGCTGAGCGCGTACGGCGGCGGGTACTCGTCGTGGACGATAGTGCATTCATGCGTCGGATGGTCAGCGACCTCGTGGCGTCGAGCGGTGAGTTCGAGGTGGTCGGGACGGCGTGCGACGGGATGGATGCGCTGCGGCAGCTGCCGACGCTCGATCCCGAACTGGTCACGCTCGATATCGACATGCCGCAGTTGGACGGGCTGGCGTGCCTGGACCGGATCATGCGCGACTGGCCGCGGCCGGTCGTCATGCTCAGCGCGAACGCATCGGACGCTGGGGACGATGTCACCCGGCGCGCCCTCGCCCGCGGGGCTGCGGGCTGCGTGCGGAAACCGTCGGGGCCGATCAGTCTCGATCTGGAGCTCGTGCGCGATCAGCTGCTGGCCGCGCTCCGCGCCGCGGCGGCGATGTCGCCGGTGCGGGGGGCGCCCGTGGGCGGGCACAGCACGGCCGCCCCTGCGCTGTCGGGCGCGCCGCGGGCGTTGGTGTGCATCGCGTCCTCCACTGGGGGGCCGGCGGCGCTGGCGCAGGTCATCCCCGCGTTGCCGTGGTTTGAGCAGGCCGCCGTGTTGGTGGTCCAGCACATGCCGGTGGGCTTCACCGCCAGCTTTGCGCGTCGGTTACACACCCTCTCGCGCGTGCCGGTGCACGAGGCCCGCCACGGCGAACCGCTGCGCGCGGGCCACGTGTACCTCGCGCCCGGCGGCGTTCATATGCGAGTGGGCGGTCCACGCCATGCGCCGGAGACGTGGCTCGATGAGGAGCCGCCGCTCTGGGGGGTGCGCCCCGCGGCCGATCCGCTCTTCACCTCGGCCGTCGCGTATGTCGGGGCCGCCTGCGTGGGCGTGGTGCTCACGGGAATGGGCCGCGACGGCGCCGACGGCTTGCACGCCGTTCGTGCGGCGGGCGGCGTCGGCCTCGTGCAGGATCGGGCCACCTGTGTCGTGGACAGCATGCCCGAGTCCGCCCTGCGCATTGCCGGCGCCGACGAAATCGTTGCCCTCCCCGACGTGGCGTCGGCGATCGTGCGCCACCTCGCTACCCGCGTCCCGCGGGACCGCACGATGCCGGATCGCACGCCGCGGGACCACGAGGCGGTGGTCCGCGATCGGTTGGGCGTCGGTACTGTTCCGAGGCCCGATTCCGTTC
This sequence comes from Gemmatimonadota bacterium, assembly GCA_947475795.1. The sequence goes on along the minus strand of CANJOX010000025.1, from coordinate 344 downwards.
CGCCTCCACGATGAGCACTTCCATGTCGACGTCCGGTCCCGACCTGCCGCTGCGCTACGATCAGATCCGCCGGGCGCTCGATGCCCGGCCGGAACCGGGCGAGCGCGAACGGCTGAAGCAGGAGATCATCGCGCTGTTCCGCGACGCGGACGCCGCGGCGGCGGCCGCCCTCGCCTTCAAGGCAAGTGTGAAGGAGCTCGTCGAGGTCTGGAAACAGCTGGATGGCGGGGCACCGGTGGCGCCGCCGGTGGCGCCGCCGGTGGCGCCGCCGGTGGCGCCGCCGGCCACGGCACCGGCGCCTGGTTTCTCCGGGCGCGTCGATCATCTGGGCGCTTCCACCTTTA
>CANJOX010000024.1 GCA_947475795.1 Gemmatimonadota bacterium | reverse complement strand
GACGCTCCCACGACGCGCCCCCGTTCACCGACTTGTACACGGCGGTGTTGCCGGCGCCCGACTCGAGGTGCCACGCCCACCGGCGATAGGTATACATGCCGGCGTACAGGATGTTGCTGTTGTCCGGATCGGCGGAGATGTCGGAGCAGGCCGTGTTCGGATCGACGTACAGCACCTTTTTCCATGTGGCGCCGCCGTCGGTGGTCTTGAAGACGCCGCGGTCTTCATTGGGGCCCCATTCGCGTCCGAGCACGCAGGCGTACACCACGTCGGCGTTGCGACCGTCGATGATGAGACGGGCGATCTTGTCGGACTTGGCCAGTCCGATGTGCGTCCAGTGCTCGCCGCCGTCGATCGACTTGTACATGCCGTCGCCCACCGACGCGTTGTTGCGCGGATTCCCTTCGCCGGTGCCCACGTACACCACGTTCGGATCGGAGGGCGCCACGGCGATCGCGCCGATGGAGCCCGCGCTCTGCTCGTCGAAGATCGACGTGAAGGTGGTGCCGCCGTTGATCGTCTTGATGATGCCGCCGTTGGCGCCCGCCACGTAGTACGTGAGCGGATCACCCGGCACACCGGTCACGACCGAGATGCGTCCGGCGTTGTTGGCCGGGCCCACCGACCGCCACTCGAGCGTTTTCAGCAGCGCGGCGGGATTGGCGGCGGGCGGCGCGGTCTTTGCGGCTGGTGTGGGTTTCTGGGCCACGGCCACGGCGGTGGCAGCGACGGACAGCAGGACCAGCGGGGCAACGTGCACGGCACGAGGCAGCATGACGGATTCCGGCGGGGCAGGGGTGAAGGAGGACGCGGTGGGCGGTTACCAGCGCAGCAGCTTGGTGAGCTTCACGACGATGGAGCGGTTCTCGAGCTCGGGATAGTACGGACCGATGGTGGTGCGTCCATCGCTGTACACCAGGAAGAACTCGCTGCCCGGCTGATACTCCCAGCGCAGGCGCAGGTTGGTGGACATCGACGAGGTCCGCGACTGATACTGCACGAGCGCGGCCATGAACATGCGCGGCGTCACGGTATACGTGAAGCGCGTGCTCACGAGGTTGGCATCACCGCTGCCGTACGGGCCGTCCACGTGATTGCGCGACAGCGTGGGCTCGATATAGAACTGCGGCGACAGCTCCACGCGGCCGCGCCAGCTCGTTTCGGTGAGCGTGCCGCCGTAGAAGCCGCCGTAGCTCATCGTGATGCCGCCGCTGACGCGATGCTGCGGCCCGAGGTTGTATGACGCCTTGGCTTGATTGAAGCGGTAGCCACCCACCGGCACAGTGACGCCCTTCGCCACCCCGAAGGGCACCACGAGTTGCTCGAACACCTGCGCTACTTCGGCCGAGAGGATGTCGCCGTTGGCGAACTCGGTGCCGACGTACGAGCGGAAGTCCTCGGACTGCAGGGTGCCGGTCATCGATGTGATGTGATCGGCACTGCCTTGCATCGTGAATTTCCGCACGTGCGGGACGTGCGCTGGCCGTGGGCTGAAGCGCGCGAGCGCATAGGAGCGCTGAAAGCCCGAGCGACGCAGGAATCCGACCTGTGGGTCGAAGCCGTCGCCGACCGACATGCGTTCGAGATTCACCCCGTAGCGGTCCGCATTCCAGTCGACGCGCGCGCGGTAGCTGGAGGGATCGCGCTGCAGTGAATCGCGCGTCGTGCGCGCCACGTACCCCGTGATGGCGAGATTCGTGCCGATATTGAACTGCGCATCGGCACCGACGGCCAGATGGCTGCCGATCGCGCCGGCCGGATCACGCCGCGTCGCGATGAGCCCGAGTCGGCTCCGGCTGAGGATGTCGCGGTTGACGCGGACGACCGAGAAGTTCGTGGATGGCGCATTGGCCGCGAGCACGTCGTCGGTCTGCATGCTGAGGGCACCGACCTGCCATGGGCCAGATCGTCCGAGCACGCGCCCACCGCCAATGATCGGCGCGGGGCCGCTGTTGGTGAGACCGATGCGACGACTGTAAAACAGGGTGGGGGTCAGGTTGTCGTTGGGGCTGGCGCCGGGGGTTCCGAAGCCGCCACCTCCACCACCCCCACCGCCGCCACCTCCTCCGCCACCACCACCACCACCACCACCGCCCACGCCGGCAAAGGCGAAGGCGTCCTGCCCTTCCAGGAAGAACTCACGCTTTTCCGGGAAGAACAAGGAGAAGCGGGTGAGATTGACCTGCGCCTCGTCGTCCTCGACCTGCGCAAAGTCCGTGTTGTAGGTGAGATCCGCGACGAATTGCGGGGTGATGCCCCATTTCGCGTCGAGGCCGAAATTGCCGTCGCGCGCATTGCGCACGGCCGGTGTGGCGGTGGCGTTGGTGAGCATCGACCCCAGCGCGTACGGCTTGACGTCGATGTTGCGCCCGCCCTTCGGGGTCTCGATGCCGGTCATGACGGCCGCGTCGGACACCTTGTTCAACGCCCGTCGGCCCCACGCGCGCGGGACGCCACTCAGAAACGAGGTCTCATTTTTCCAGCGCACCATGCGCCGCATGTTCACGCCCCACGCCCCACCGCCCTCGGCGAAGCGAATCGAGCGGAACGGGATCTGAATCTCCACGGTCCAGCCGCCGTCGAAGTCCTGCGCCTTGGACGTCCACAGGGCGTTCCAGTTGGAGCTCGGCTGTTCGTTGGTGGCGGAGAAATCGAACAGCCCGCCGATGCGGTTGGTGGAGAAGCCGAAGCCGTTGCGATGATCGTTGAACGTGTCGAAGATCACCGCGAGGTGATCGTTGTTGTACATGTTCGACGCATCGCGGCGCATGTCACTCATCACGCGGCGGGACGGCTCGCTCTCGTAGAGGCGGGCCGCGACGTAGATGTTCTCGTCGTCGTACAGAATCCAGGCTTCGGTCCGCTCCGTGGCCGGCGCGCCCTCGTTGGGCTCCTGCTGCACGAACCCCGACATGGGGGAGACGCGACGATACACCGCTTCCGACAGTGCGCCGTCGAGCGAGAGGCGCTCGTTGATCCGGCTGGCGCGCACCGCGACCCGGCCCTCGGCGCTGCGTGCCACGGCGGCGGTCACCGTGGCGGGTGTCGGCACGGTGTCCGCCGCTCTCCGGGCTGTATCCGGTCGGGACGAGGCAGGCTGAGCCCACGCGGGAACGGCCCAGAGGGCCGTGGTGAGCAGCCACGTGGCCACCGGTCGGATTCGAAGACGCATGATGGGTATACGGTGCGACCAATGGCGCGTTGACACCAGTCCTGCGTGTCACGGAATCGCCGCGGGTGGTCTACTTCGTCCAGAACACGATGCTGCCGCAGCCGGTCAACCCCGGCTGGAACTGCGCCGGCACCTGCCCGGCGGCATACACCTCGATGCCGGCGATATCGGCGGGGCGCACGTAGCCATCGATCTCCATGGCCGTGACGCCGTTCAACCAGCCGCCGTTGAGGTACACGGCCGGTTCACAGCGCTCCTCGAAAATGCCGCGCATCATGATCTTCTCGTCGATGTCCATGGTGCGGTCGAGGAAGAGGCCAGGGACGGAGCGGAACAGCTCCGAGGTGGCCATCGGCATCCGCGCGGCCACATCGCTGGGGGTGAGGAAGCGCCCCACGCCGGCGCGCCGTCGCTCCTGAAAGCCGACCAGGTTGGTGTTCACGGTGCGGTCCGCGCTGACCTTCATGGTGTCGAGCACCGACTGGAATGTGGCGAGGGCGGTCCGCACCGGCGGGGCGCTGTCGATCACGTCCAGCGCCCGCCGTTCGGGGTAGTAGCCCACGGCGCGTACTTCGAGCAGGCGCGTGCCGGTGGGCGCGTTGGCGATGGTCCACTCGCCGCGCGTGTTCGTGCGGGTCTGCGGGCCGTCGACGATGCGGATCTGCGCCCCGGCGAGCGGGCGCGCCGTGCCCGCGGCGAGCACCACCCCCTGGACGCGGCCGTCGCCGAGGTACACGCGACGCCCCGGGGTCGCGGTGGGTCCGCTCGCGCGGTCGCGTGTGCTGTCAGGGCTGGTGCTGTCGCGCGAGGCGGCCGCCATGACCACCTGTGCCGCGCCGAGATAGAGCTCGCGCCGCAGGAAGCCGGTGGCGGGCACGTGAGCCTGGACGATGGCCGTGCTGTCGGCACCGCGACTCGCCATGAGGGTGAGGGATCCCGGGCTGGGCACGTGGCAGATCGCAAACCATCCCCCGTCGCGCGTGGTGGTGACCCGGCGCGGCGTCCGCCGGTTCATGCCACCGCTCCCGAACGAGAGTTCGAGCCACTCGGCCACCACGGTCACGCCGGCCGCCGACGCGCGGGTGCCGGCCTCGCGGATCGTGCCCATGACCACCGCTCCCGACCCTTGTGCCGTGGGCGCGCCGCAGATGGCGGTGCGGATGGTGCGGGGGGACGGAATGGCGAGATCCGCCCGCACGGCCCCGGTGGCAGCGGCGGAGACGGCGCGCAGCGGGGGCTCGAGTCCCAGCGAATCGAGCAGGGGGTGGAAGAAGCCGATCGTGTAGCGCCCGGCTGGGAGCGCCTCAAAGGCAAAGCGCCCAGCCGTGTCGGCCACGACCGTCCGCCCCTCCTCCGCGCCGGTGTCGGCTGACACCAGCTGGACCATGGCCCGCGGGAGGGGCCGGCCGGCCACGCTGTCGAACACGACGCCGTATACGATGGACTGGCCGCGGGCCGGCGCGCCCTGCGCCGGCAGCAGGGCGCCGAGTAGCACCACCGGCAGGGCCAGGGCCACGCGCAGGGCGCGGCGCAGCGGGTGTCGGCGCAGCGTGCGGACGCGCACTGGGGCTCGCGGGGTCATGGCGACGGGAGCAGTTGCGCGGCCGGTCCCCGACGGGCCATCGCACCCTGCGAGAGTTCGACCACCGTGTCGGCGACGGCGCGGGCGAAGTCGACATCGTGCGTGACGACGAGCAATCCACGCCCCTGCGCGGCCAGCGCGCGCAGCGATTCGGCGAGGGCGGTGCGCCGCGCCGGATCGAGGGCGGAGGTGGGTTCGTCCATGAGCAAGAGCTGCGGATCGGGGGCGAGGGCGCGCGCGATGGCGACGCGCTGTGCCTCGCCGCCGGACAGTTGCTTCGGATAGGCGTTGGCCCGCGCCGAGACGCCGAGCGACTCGAGCAGGCGGGTGGCGGTGGCCAGCGCGTCGGTGCGTGAGACACCCAGCGCGTGCACCGGTGCGAGCATGACGTTTTCGAGGGCCGTGAGGTGCTCGAAGAGGGCGTGGCTCTGAAACACCACGCCGACCCGGCGCCGCAGGGTGCGCAGCCGTGATTCCGGGGGAAGCGGCCCCGGGGCGAGGTGCACGTCGCCGATGGCCACGGTGCCGGCGGAAAACGGTTGCAGCGCCGCGATGACGCGCAGCACGGTGCTCTTGCCGGCGCCGGAGACGCCCATGAGCGCGCACACCTCACCGGCGGCGACATCGAGGTCGACGCCGCGTAGCACCGGGTGTGTGCCGCGGACGGCCTCCAGCGCGCGGATGCGCAGGGCGGTTGTGGTCATCCGGCTCACGCCACCCGCCAGCGCCGTTCGAGCCGCTGCGCCATGTGCGAGAGCGGCAGCGACATGGCAAGGTACACGAGGGCACAGAGCGCCCCGGGAACGGCCCAGCTGCCGGCGTTGGTGGCGTAGATCGCGGTCTGCTTGGTGAGTTCGACCACCGTGATCACCGACACCAGAGAGGAATCCTTGAGGAGTGCGACGAAATCGTTGGTCATCGGCGCGAGCGCGAGTCGCAGCGCCTGTGGACCGCGCACCAGCCGCAGAATCTGCAGCTCCGAGAGCCCGAGGGTGCGCGCCGCTTCGAGTTGCAGCACCGGGATCGCCTCGAGAGCAGCGCGATAAATCTCCGATTCGTAGGCGGCGTAGTTGAGGCCGAGGCCGATCACGGCGGCCGCGAACGCCGGCAGCCGCACGACGTCTGACAGCCCGTAGTACAGCACGAACAGCTGCAGCAGCACCGGGGTGCCGCGGATGACTTCGACGTACACCGTGAGCAGCAGCCGCACCGGTCGCGCGCCGTACACGCGTCCGGCCGCCACCAGGATGCCCATCGTGACGGCGAGCGCCATCGCGAGCAGCGACAGCAGCAGCGTGATCGCGGCGGCGCGCAGCAGCGCGGGGAGGTACGTCGCCATCGAGGCGGCGGCGGTGGGTATCGGTACCGCCGTCGGGGTGGCCGTCGGGGTGGCCGTCGGGGTGGCCGTCGGGGTGCCGGATGGCGCGGGGGCGTCGGCCAGCAGCCGCTGTTGATACTGCGCCTGCTGCGCGTCCCACACGTTCCACGTGCGGAAGACGCGCTCCAGCGACCCGTCGCGCATGCGCGCGCGCAGGGTGGCGTTGACGCTGTCGCGCCGCGCCGTATCACCGGCGGCCATCACCGCCACGTAGTGTCCACGCGCCAGCGGTGCGGGCTGGATCACGAAGCCGCCGATGCGGCGCAGCGACCGTTCGGCCAGCACGTGGTCCAGCAGCACCGCGTCCACGCGGCCGCTCACGAGATCGCTGTAGGGGTGCACGTCGTCGTCGTACGACACCGGCACCACGCCGTGCGTGCGTTGCGCGTCCAGCAGCATGTCCCACGCCATCGTGGCGCCGAGGGTAGCCACCCGCCGGCCACGCAGATCGGTCAGGGTGTGCACGCGGGCGCTGTCGGTGGCGCGGACCGCCAGGACTTCGCGGAATTCGTAGTACGGGAGCGACACGGCGAAGCGCGCGTGCAGCGCCGGCCGGTCCTCGAGCCCCGACATCCCGATGGCGACGTCACCGCGTGCCACCGACGGTTCGATCGAGGCCCACGCCACCTGCACGAACTGTGGGGTGCGGCCCAACCCCTGCGCGATCATGGCCGCGATCTCTACATCGAAGCCGCGCACGCGCGCCGGATCGGCCGCGTCGGCCTCCACGAACGGCGCCCCTCCCTCGGCATCGCCGCCCCAGCGCAGGGGCGGCAACCCGGCCGGCGGTGTTGCCGTCGCCGACACACGGCCGCTGGGCACCGCGGGAGGCGATCCGCTGCACGACCCGGCCACGAGGCCGAGCGCGGCCAGCAACAGCATCCGCATGGGGGTTCGGTTCATGGAGAGAGGCGGTCAGGGACGAGCACGCCGGCGCAAGTTATCGTGCGCGGGAGCATTTCGGCGCCCAAGTATCTTGCGATGTGAATCAGATTCCCACGACGCGCCCGGTGCGCCTCGACGTGCAGTTGACGGTCCTGCACCCCGACAAGTCGCCCGCCGCCGGCGTCCCGATCCGCGTCGTCCTCGGCACCGTCGGCGACTGGCAGGCGCCCACCGCCGGGATCGCGCTGATCACCGACGCCGATGGCACCGTCCAGCTCACGGCCCCGGTGGTGCTCGAGTCACGCCGCCGACCGGTGCCGTCGGGGTTCTTCGCGCGGCTGATGGCGACGCGCGAGATGACCCGCCAGCTGCAGTTCGGGGTGGCCCTCGAGTACGCCGGCCGGCTCTGGCTGTCGGCGATCAGTGTCGATCGCCGTGCCGGCGGGGCCAGCGCGCGGCTGGATCCCATGCGGGTCTTCGGGCGCGCCTCCGACGGCCGCTACACCGACGACGTCCCGCTGCACGACGGCACGTGGCACAAGCGTCTGCCGACCGGTAAGGTGGCCGCGCTCCCCGGCTTCACGGTCCTCTCCACCACCCTCGACCCCGACCCCACAGCCGACGCGGCCGATCACGCCTGTTGGCGTCTGCGCGCGACGGTGCAGCAGTGGGAGCCCTATGTCGTGCCACCGCTCGACAGCCGTCGGGACGACACCCGACGGGACGACACCCGACGGGACGACACCCGACGGGACGACGGGATGCTGCGGGGGTAAGGCGGGCGGGCTACGCCGGTGATGCGATCGGGGGGCGATCGGGGACGGCCTCCGTAAGCCGCAGCTCCCACGTCTCGCCCAGCTGCTCCGGTCCGAACAGCGCGTGCGGCTCCGTCCCGGTGAGGCGGAACCCCTCGGCCACATAAATGGCGCGCGCCGCCGTGAGCACGGCGTTGGTCCACAGCACCAGGCGCGTGTAGCCCATCTCCCGTGCGGCGGCGATACAGGCGCGGACCAGCGCTGTGCCGACGCCCAGGCCACGCGCCGTGGGTTCGACATACAGCAGACGCAGCTTGGCGGTGGTCAGGTCGGCGCTCGCCAGAAACACCGAGCCGATGATCTCGCCGTCGCGTTCGGCGATCCATGCGCGCTCTCGCGTGGCGTCGTAATCGCGCAGGAAATCGGCGATCACGCGTGCCACGAGGGCCTCGAAGCGGCTGTCGAAGCCGTACTCGCGGGCGTAGAGGACACCGTGCCGGTGCACCACCCAGCCGAAGTCGCCGGGACGTGGGGGGCGCAGCAACACGGGCGCGTCGGGCGACACGGAATGTGGCATGGCGAGAATGTACGCCGCGCGCTCCCCCGCCGCGTGGTTGCCAAGGGCGTCGGGGCGGACAATACTCCGCCCGGCGAGCGTGCGCTGACCACCGGCACGCCGCGTGCCCATTCCCCCCACTGCCGAGTCTTTCGTGCCTCTCAAGGAATATCCCGACCATCATGATGCCGAGCTCGTGCTCCGGCTGTACGAGCTGCGCCGTGAAGACCTGATGCGTGCCTCGCGCACGCTCGTCATCTCGACGTTTCATCCCACGAGTTTTGCGGACGTGCTCGCCATCACGAAGGGGGACCATCCGGCCAACGCGGCGTTCCGCCAGTGCTCGAGCTACTGGGAAATGACGTACGCGATGGCGCGGCACGGCGTGATGCATGCCGACTTCATGCTCGAGAGCAACGGCGAAGGGCTGCTGCTGTATTCGCGCATCGAGCCGTGGCTGGACGAGTATCGCGCGCAGGTCAGCCCGATCGGGTTCCGCAACGCCGAGTGGGTGGCGAAGGAAACGGAGATGGGACGCATGATTGCCGAGCGGTTCCGCAAGCGCATGCAGGCCCAGCTGGCGGCCGCAGCGGCGAAGGCGTAAGGCGGCGGGGGCGCCGGGCCGTTACGCGAGGAAGCGGCGCGCGAGCTGCTCGGCCCGGTCGTCCCCCTGCTGTTCCGCCTCGAGGCGCATGGCCTCGACGTACGGCTTGAGCAGCGGTTCGCCCCAGTAGTACCCGGTGGCGCGTTCGGCGAGCTGCGTTTCGTTCACCCGCGCGGCTTCCAGCAGTGCGCGGGCGCAGGCGCGATCGTAGCCGGGGTCGCTGCGATCGGGGAGGTTGTAATTGCGGCGCGGCATTTCGCCTTCCGCATCATCTCTGAGAAAAGCCCGCGACATCCGCCCTCATCCGGTCTCTGGTGGTTCTTCGCGGGGAATGCCCGCCGACTGCTGCAACCTAACCGATCCGGTCGGGTACCACGTGATGCGTGGCGACCGTGTCGCGCCGTGGCCGCCGCGATCGTCTCCTGTCAGATTGCGATGATGCATCGCATCCCCGGTCAGCGCGCCGCGCGCCGCGCCTGACCATGGCCCGTCCGCGACAGTCTCCCCCACCGATCAAGTCGTTCCGCGAACGGCTGGGCGCGCTCCGGCACGTCGGCCCGCTCTTCCTGCTCGTGTGGGGCACCAGCGCGCCGCTCACGATGGCCACCATGACCATCCGGCTGGTGCGCTCGTTGCTGCCGGTGAGCACGCTCTACGTGGGCAAGCTGATCATCGACGAGGTGATCCGCACGGCGGCGCTGCCGGGGCACCCCGACACGTGGCGCGCGTGGGTGGCCAGCGGCCTGCTGGACCACACGATGCAGCTCATCCTGCTCGAGTTCGTGCTCGCGATCGCCGCCGATGCGCTGTCGCGCGCGGGGTTGCTGGTGGATCGTATGCTGGGGCTGCAGTTCTCGATCAGCACCACCACGCGCCTCATGGAGCACGCGGCCACGCTGGATCTCGAACAGTTCGAGGACAGCGAGGTGCAGGACCGGCTGGAGCGCGCGCGCACGCAGACGTTTCAGGGGCTGGGCGTGATGGGGCAGGTGTTCGGCCAGGTGCAGACGCTGATCACGATCATCAGCTTCGCCGCCGGCCTCGTGGTGTATGCGCCGTGGCTGATCGTGCTGCTGCTGGTGGCACTCGTGCCGGCGTTCGTGGGCGAAGCACACTTCAACGCGCTCGAGTACGCGCTGCAGTGGTCGCGCACGCAGCAGCGTCGACTGCTGGAGTATCTGCGGCAAACGGGGGCGAGTGTCGAGACGGCCAAGGAAGTGAAGATCTTTGGCCTCAACCGCTTCCTGATCGACCGCTTTCGCGACATCTCGCTCGACATGTACCGGGCCAATCGTGCGCTCGCCATCAAGCGCGAAACCACGATGGGACTGCTCACCGCGATCGGCACCGCCGGCTACTACACCGCCTACGGCTACATCGCGTGGCGTACGCTCACCGGTCAGTTCAGCATCGGCGATCTCACGTTTCTGGCCGGATCCTTCCGCCGGCTGGGTGACCTGCTGGCCAATCTGCTGGTGGGATTTTCCAGCACGGCCAGTCAGGCGTTGTATCTCGACGACCTGTTCTCGTTTTTCACGATCACGTCGCGCATTCACTCACCGGCGCAGGCGCGCGCGTTTCCGACGCCGATTGCGCTCGGGTTCGAGTTTCAGGACGTGGGCTTTCAGTATCCCGGCACGGAGCGGTGGGCGGTGCGTCACTTGTCGTTCACGCTGCATGCCGGGGAAACGCTGGCGCTGGTGGGCGAGAACGGTGCCGGGAAAACCACCATCGTGAAGCTGCTGGCGCGCCTGTACGAACCCTCCGAGGGGCGTATCCTGCTCGACGGCCACGACCTGCGCGCGTACGACCTCGACGATCTGCGCGCCAACGTGGGCGTGATCTTCCAGGATTTCGTGCGGTACAGTCTCACGGCCGGTGAGAATATCGCCGTGGGGCGCATCGACGCCCGCGACGACCGCGCCCGCATCGTGCAGTCGGCCGAGCAGAGTCTGGCCGCGGAGATGATTGCGCGGTTGCCGGCGCAGTACGAGCAGCCCATCGGCAAGCGGTTTGCCACGGGCGTAGAGTTATCCGGCGGTGAGTGGCAGAAGCTGGCGATCGCCCGCGCCTACATGCGTGACGCGCAGCTGCTGGTGCTCGACGAACCCACGGCGGCGCTGGACGCGCGAGCGGAGTTCGAGGTGTTTCAGCGATTCAAGGCGTTGAGCGCGGGGCGCACGAGCATGCTGATTTCGCACCGGTTCTCGAGCGTGCGGATGGCCGATCGCATTCTCGTGCTCAACGAGGGCGCGGTGGATTCGATGGGCACGCACGAGGAGCTCCTGGCGCGGCAGGGGCGCTACGCGGAGCTGTTCGAACTCCAGGCGCAGGGGTATCGGTAGCACAACCGGCCGCTTGCCCAGCGTGCGTGAGCACTCACGACTCGGAACTTGGACTCATTACTCACCACTCACGTGAGTCTAGAGTATTGAGTCAAAGTTTGGGGTTTTGAGTCAAAGTTTGGCGTTCTGAGTCAAAGTTTGGGGTTCTGAGTCACTCCGCCAACGCCCTTCGGATCGCCGGTTCCAGCGACAGCGGTCCGATCGGTCCCATCACGCGGTGGCGCACACGGCCATCGCGCCCGATGAGCATCGACGTGGGATAGCCGACCACGCCGCCGAGTTCGCGGATCACGTCGGGGCCCACGATGGCGATGGGATAGCTGATGCCGCGCTCGCTGATGAAATCGCGCACGGTCTGCGGATCGCCCTGATCCACCGATGCGCCCAACACCACGAGCCCGGCTGCGCGGTGACGCTCCCACGTGGCCTCGAGCAGCGGCATCTCCACGCGGCAGGGTGCGCACCACGTGGCCCACACGTTCACCAGCACCACGCGTCCACGGAGTGACTGTGATGTGATCGCGGAGTCGGCCAGCGTGCGCACCGTGAACGTGGGCGTGCTCTGGTCGCGCGCGGTGACGTTGACGAGGGCGCCCACGTGCGGCAGCAGGCGCGGCATGGCCCAGATTCCGAGGGCCAGCAGGAGCCACGTGGTCCAGTGGAATCGGCCGAGCAGCTTTGCGAGCCGAGGCGGAAGGGAAAGGCGAAGTGCCATGAGGCGGAAGCTAGCGCGATGCGCTGCTGGCGGACGTATCGCGGAACCGATCACGCAGAGAGGCAGAGGGCGCAGAGCTCGCAGAGAACAACATCAACATTGAGAACTGCCAATGCGCGTAGATGTACTTGCGCGCGCCTCTGCGATGCTCTGCGCCCTCTGCTCCTCTGCGTCATCGGTTCCGCGATCATGTCCCCTCGCCGCCACCGAACCAGCCGACGTGCTACGACGCCCGCGCCAGCACCGGCTCCGCCGCCGCCAGCGACGCCAATAACCGGCGCCGGTCCACCAGCGCGCGGACGTGATCGCGTTGCAGCAGATACATCCAGCCGCCGAACAGCGCCGAGGCCACGGTGAACAGCCAGAGCAACACGCTGGCCCCGGCGTCCGGATGCCACCCGCGCGCGGCCTGCAGCACCAGCGAGATCCCACCCGCCCACCACGCCACGCGTGGCGCGGCGTCGCGCAGGGTGCGCGCGTCGCGGCCGTGCACTTCGGCGATCATGTACCCGATCAGCGTGAAGGCCGCCACGTGTTCGAGCAGGCGGTACATCCCCGGCTGCGTGGGCTCGATCTGCAGCGGGGTGAGCGCAACGCCCCACTGCCACGCCGGGGTCGGCGCGCTGAGCGGCCAGAGCGCCGAGAGGGCCACGTACACCGCGAACAGCGGCAGCACCAACCGGAGCGTGGGCACCTCGAAGCGGCGGTTCGCGTGCGCGGCCAGACCACGGTGGGTCGTGACGCTGCGTACCAGCGCGATCCCCACCGTGAGCAGTGCCCCGGCGCAGATCAGGTCGAGGTCGCCCAGCGCACCGGGCACCACGGCCACGATCACCCAGCCCAGCGCCATCGCCACCAGCCAGCGACGGCTTTGATGCCGCTCGGGGGCGAGATACGCGGCGTGCACGGTGCCCAGAATCGCCCCGGCGCAGGCGGCGATGGGGAGCACGAAGATCCGGCGCGCCCCGCCCTCGCTGCCCAGGCCGATCAGCCAGCACAGGGGGATGAGCTGATACACGAGTCCCATGAGCGGCAGCTCGAGGGCCAGCGACTGGACGGCGGTGTCGTCTTCCAGGCGCCGTGCCACGCGGGCAAAGAGCCACGCGCCGATCGCCGCGCCGGCCGTGTTCGTGGCCAGATCGAGCAGCGACGTGTAGCGCGTGGGGGAGAAGAGCTGCAGCGTCTCAATCGCGCCGCTGAGCATGGCGCCGAGCACGACGACCCGGGGCCAATCGGGGGGCGCACCGCGGGGGCGCGTGAGCTGGTACACGAAGCCGAACGGGACGAACATGAGCACGTTCATCACGAGATCCGACCAGTTCCAGACGCCGCTCACGCCGTGCGCCGGTGTCCATTGCAGGCGGAACGGGGCCATCGTGATGATGGACGTGATGAGCGCGAGATAGCCGAGAACCGCCCGTCCGAGTCGGAGGGCGGTGAAATCGGCGGTACGCCGGAAGCGGAAACGAGTGGACGCCATGCTCCGGGAAGTATCGGCAGGTGATAGCTTTTCCCGGTCCCTCTTCCACCCCTGCCAGGCGTTTCTCATGCGTTTCGCTCCTCTCCTCACGCCGCTCGCCTGCGGCGTCCTGTTCCAGCTGGTGGCCGGTCCGTCGTCGGCCGGTGCACAGGCCGCCAAGGGCCCTGCCAAGGGCGCTGCCAAAGGCGGCGCCTCGGTCGCGGCCGGCGGCGTCCCGGTGCTCGACTCGACCACGTTGGCGTCGCTGTCGTGGCGCAATATCGGCCCGTTCCGCGGTGGCCGGTCGGTGGCGGCCGTTGGGCTGCCGTCGCAGCCGCTGACCTACTTCGCCGGGTACACCGGCGGCGGGTTGTGGCGCACCGATGACGCCGGCAACAGCTGGCGCAACATCTCCGACGGCTTCTTCAAGACGGGGTCGGTGGGTGCGATCGCGGTGGCGCCGAGCGACGAGAACGTGATCTACGTGGGCATGGGTGAGCACGCGATCCGCGGCCAGTCGTCCACGTACGGCGATGGCATGTACAAGAGCACCGATCAGGGGCGCACCTGGACCCACATCGGCCTCGCCGCCTCGCGGCAGATCTCGGCGGTGCGTGTGCATCCGAGTAACCCCGACGTCGTGTACGTCGCGGTGCAGGGTGATCGCTGGAAGGGCACGAGTGACCGCGGCATCTATCGCACGACCGACGGCGGCAAGACGTGGACGCAGCTCCTGAAGGGGGAGAACGCCTTCAGCGGCGCGAGCGACCTGTCGATGGACGCCACGAACCCGCGCATTCTGTACGCGGCGATGTGGGATCATCAGCGCACGCCGTGGATGGTGCGCAGCGGTGGTGCCGGCAGCGGCATCTGGAAGTCGGTGGACGGCGGCGACACGTGGAAGCGCAGTCAGGAAGGGCTGCCGAAGCTGGTGGGCAAGATCGGCGTGTCGGTGTCGCCGGCCAATCCCGATCGCGTGTTTGCCATCGTGGAAGCGGAGAACGGTGGCCTCTTCCGCAGCGACGATGCCGGCAAGACCTGGCGTCAGCAGTCGGGCGACCGTCTGATCCAGACGCGCTCGTGGTACTACATGAACGTCACGGCCGATCCGAAGAACGCCGACGTGGTGTGGGTGATGAACGCGCCGGTGATGAAGTCGATCGATGGCGGCCGCACGTTCGCCAGCGTGTCGGCTACGCACGGCGACAATCACCAGCTGTGGATCAACCCGAACAATCCGAACTATCTGATCAACGCGAACGACGGCGGTGCGTCGATCTCACTCGATGGCGGCAAGAGCTGGAGCACGCAGGACAACCAGCCCACGTCGCAGTTTTACCATGTGGCGGTGGACGACGGCTTTCCGTACAAGCTGTACGGCGGCCAGCAGGACAACAGCTCGGTGATCATCCAGTCGCAGAGTGACGGCGGCAGCATCGGCATCCGCGAGTGGAACGAAGGCCCCGGCTGTGAGAGCGCCAACATGGGTGTGAGCGCGAAGAATCCGCGCTATGTGTACGGTGGCTGCTATCAGGGGCTGATCGACGAGATGGACGCGACGAACGGCCTGATGCGCACCATCATGCCGTGGCCCGAGATGAATCTCACGGAGCCGACCGACAAGACGAAGTACCGCTTCAACTGGACGGCGCCGATCGAAGTATCGATGCACGACGACAAGGTCGTGTACCACGGCGGCAACGTGCTCTTCAAGACGACGACGCGCGGCCAGCGCTGGACGCCGATCTCGCCCGACCTCACGCGCAACGACAAGACGCGTCAGGGGTGGGGCGGCGGACCGATCACCAACGAAGGCGCGGGCGGTGAAGTGTACGCCACGATCGTGGTGATCGAAGAGTCGCCGCATGATGTGAACACGATGTACGTGGGCACCGACGACGGCCTGATTCAGCGCACGCGCGACGGTGGTAAGACGTGGACGAATGTCACGCCGGCCGCGTGGGGCGATGGCTTGGTGAACGAGATCGCGATCTCGCCACACGATGCGGGCACGATCTACGTGTCGTTCCGCAAGGATCGCGTGGGCGACCCCACGCCGCACATCTTCGTGTCGAAGGATTACGGCGCCACGTTCACGCGCATCGTGAACGGCCTGCGCGACGGCGAGCCGGTGCGTGTGGTGCGTGAAGACACCGAGCGGAAGGGGCTGCTGTACGCCGGTACGGAAACGGGCGTGTACGTGTCGTACGACGCCGGGGCGCAGTGGCTGCCGTTCCGCGGCAACTTCCCGGTGGTGCCGGTCACGGACCTGCAGGTGAAGCACGGTGACCTGATCGCGGCCACCGAAGGGCGCGCGTTCTGGATTCTCGACGATCTCTCGGTGTTGCGTCAGCGCGCCGATGCGATCGAGAAGGCGGCGGTGCATCTCTACGCGCCGCGTGCCGCGGTGCTGGCCGGCGGCGGCGGCTTCGGGTCGCCGCGCAACGCCGGGAAGAACCCGCCCTTCGGCGCGGTGATCAACTTCCGCCTGGCCGCGGCGCCCGATACGGCCACGACGCTGTTGCTCGAGTTCCTCGATGCCAAGAACACCGTGGTACGCTCGTTCGCCACGAAGGGCGATTCGGTGAACAAGCTCACGGTGAAGCCGGGGCTGAACGCGTTCAACTGGAACTTGCGGCGCGCTGCGCCGGCGCGACTGTCGGGGGTGCTGCTGTTCGGTGCGCCGGGCGATGGCGGGGCGCGCGTGGTGCCGGGCATGTACACGGTGCGTCTGACCATGGGCGCCACGGTGCTCACGCAGACGCTCGAGGTGAAGCAGGATCCGCGGCTCGACGTGCCGGCGCGGGTGGTGGCCGAGCGGGATTCGGTGGCGAACCTGCTGTCGAACCGCATCAATGAGATTCACGAGGCGGTGCTGCGCGTGCGCGACCTGAAAAGCCAAGTGCAGGGTTTCGTGACGCGCGCCAAGGAAACCAGCGCGCCGGACACCATTGCCAAGGCCGGCCGCACGCTCACGACGAAACTGGGTGCGCTCGATCCGAAGATGACCACCAAGGCCGGTAACGGGCAGGACATCATCAACTACGCCAACGGCATCAACGGTCAGTACGGCTTCCTGCTGGGTCAGGTGGAAGGGAACAGCGAGCTCACGCAGCCGGTGAAGGATCGGTTGGTGGAGCTCGAGAAGCTGTGGCAGACGCTCAAGGCCGAAGTGGAGCAGGTGGAAACGGTGGACGTGAACGCCTTCAACGCCCTGCTGCAGAAGTACAACGTGCCGGGGGTGATTGGCGGCGCGAAGAAGAAGGGGCCGATCGCGTGAAAGCAGTGCTGAGTTTGGGGTTTCGGGTTTTGCGTGTGACGGCGCTGGTGGGGGGGGTGACCTCACCGGCGCTGGCGCAGAAGAAGAGTGCGGCGGCGGCGCCGTACGTGCCGCCGGCGGGGGCGTGGGAACGCCGCTCGCCCTCGGCGATGGGGATGGATTCGGTGAAGCTGGCCGACGCTATCGCCTTC
>CANJOX010000023.1 GCA_947475795.1 Gemmatimonadota bacterium | reverse complement strand
TTCGGTTCGTCGTCGACGATCAGGACGCTGGGCATCGCGGCGGCCGCCTACCGGTTGGCGTCGATCGGGACCGCGACGGCGGCCGGACGCTGTTCCAGCAGTTTCGACGTGAAGCGCTGCGCCTCGCTCAGTCGCTCCATCTCGATGGCAACGGTGTCGATGTTGCGCTCCATCGCGTCGAAGCGTTGTTGGAGCTGCGCTTCGAGCACACTATCGGCGCGCACCGCGCGGCCGCGGCGGTCGAGGTAGCGCGCCACGGCGCGGGCAATCGGCCAGCCGATGAACACGGCGATCACCGATGCCGCCACCGCCCAGGACATCTGCACCAAGCCCCGCGGCACGACATCGTTGAGTGGAATGGTCGTGGTGTTGGTGCCCTGCGTGAGCACGACGTTGCCGCCCTTCACGTTGATGCGCACGCTCTCGCCGCTGCCGTCGCCGGTGAAGACGATCGTGCCCGGCGGGAGTGGTGCGTCGGGGGCGACGATGAGCTGTCCGCTTGGCAGCCGCACGAGTGGCTGGTCCGGTTGTCCCTGCGTTTGACGCGTCATCAGCTCTCCGTGAAATCAGCCCGCTCATGCAGCGGCAGACGTAATGAAATCGTGGTGCCGACGCCCACGGTGCTCGTGGCGTCGATGGATCCCCGATGGGCTTCCATGGTCTGCCGGGCGATGGCGAGGCCAAGCCCCGTGCCGCCGGGCTTCGTGGTGACATACGGATCGAAGATGCGCGCCAGTGCCTCCGGCGCGATACCGCAGCCGTTGTCGCGGATGATGATCGTGACCTGCGCCGCCGCCGCGCGGACCGCGATGTCGATCTGCCCCGCGGGTCCGCACGCATCGACGGCGTTCAGCAGCACGTTGGTGACCGCGCGCACCAGCGGCTCATGAAAGCCATGAACCAATGGCAGGGCGTCGTCGCACACGATCGTGACCGGCAGTCGCTCCGGCACGGTGCTGCGCGCCACCCGGGTCACCAGCTCCGCCACGTCGATGTCAGCGGCGGGGCCGTCCGGGAGGCGACCGAACTGCGCAAAACTCCGCGCCATGGTTTCCAGGCGAGCGGCTTCCTCGGCCAAGACCTCCACGGTATCCCGCAGCTCCTCGGGCGCGGTGCGTCGCAGCCGGTCGACGGCAAAGCGGATGGGAGTGAGCGGGTTCTTGAGCTCGTGCGCAAACCGCCGCGCGGACTCGCGAAACGCCTCGGCGCGCTCGGCATCGAGCGCACGCCGCCGTCCGGTCTCGAGTTCGTGCGCCATGGTCCGCATCCCCGTCCGCAGGACTTCGAATTCCGGGGCGCCGCGCCGCTCCGGTTGTGCCGGGATCGCCCGCCCCATGCGGATCAGTCCCGTCCAGCCCACCAACTCGTCCAGCGGCCGGCTGAGCTGCCGACTCAAGTGCCCCGCCACCCGTGAGGCCCCAACCGCGACCAGCGCCACCACCAGCACCGCGCCCGCCACCACCAGCCGCATCGAACGACCCGCCACGTAGTCGAACCGCCGCGCCAGCTCTACGGACTGTCGCAACTCGGCCTCATGACGCCGCACCGCCTCGCGCCCTGCCACGGTGAGTGGTGCGCTCCGGGTCGCGGCGACGGCCTGCTCGCCACTCTGGGCGATCCGCTCCCACGCCGAGCGGGCCGAGAGGAGCGACAGCGCACGGCTGGCCGCCCCGGCCCAGACCAGCGTGACCGCGACCGTGGGCACGAGCGCGAACAGGATGAGCGTGGCGAACAGCCGCGAGCGGAACGGAGCCAGCGATGCCCCCCTACGGCGCGATTCGGGGGCGGGTTTCTCCACCGGGCCCTCGGCGGCGGGCGAATCGCCGGAATGCCCCGCATCACGGTTTGGCTTCCGCATCTCGTTCATAGTCAGTAATTTACGTGGCTGTACCCGGTCCCGGAGTGGAATGGCATCGTCGTGGTCCCTCGCCCCCCTGGTCGAGCGCTGTGCGCAGGAGCATCCCGCGCGCGTGCTTGCCACTGATGGTGAACGGACGTGGACCTATCAGCAGGTGGACGCCGACGCGTCCTCCCTGGCTGCCGCTTTCTCCGAATTGGGGCTTGGCACGGGCGATCGCATCGCGGTCAACCTGCCGAACGGCGTGGAGTGGATCATCGCCACACTGGCCGCGGCGAAACTCGGCGCTGTCGTGGTGCCGGTCAGTCCGCAGCTCAGCGTGCACGATCTGCGGTACCAACTGCGCCACGCGGAAGCGAGCGCTGTCGTCACCATCGAACAGTGGGACGGCGTCGATTTTCTGGAGCGGTTCGAAGAACTCCTCGGCGATCTGCCCGACCTGCAGTACGTGGTCACGGTCGGCGACGAGGATCTGTGGTACGACGACCGGATCTTTCAGTTCGAAGATCTCGTCTCGAGCGGGGCCGGGCGACCGGTTCCGCGGCCAGCGGTGTATGACGAAGCGGCCGACCTGGCCGTCATGTACACGTCGGGAACGATGGGCAAGCCCAAGGGCGTGCCGCTATCGCACCGGGCGCTGGTGGAAAACGCAGTCCGTGTGGCGGAGATCCTCGAGATTTCGCCCGACGACCGCGTGCTCGGAGCGGTCCCGTTCTTTGCCATCTTCGGCTTCGGCGTCATGCTGGGCACGATGGCACGTGGCGCGACGATCGTGCTGCAACCGTCCTTCGACCCGGCGCGCGCCCTCGCGCTCATCGCCGACGCCAAGGTCACGGTGCTGCACGGCGTGCCCACGCAGTATCACCTCCTCATGCGTGAGGAGTCGTTCGACCCGTCGCGACTCACGTCGCTACGCGCCGGCGTCATGGCCGGCAGTTCGGTGGACGGGGCGCTGCTGCGCCGGGTGCGTCGCTGGTGCGACGTCCTCGTGGCGTACGGCCTCACGGAAACCGGACCCGTGGTCACGATCACCCGCTTTGCCGACAGCGACGACCGTCGCGTGAGCAGTGTGGGATGCGCCCTGCCGGGCGTCGAGATCATGGCGATGGATCTCATGACGGGAGAGCTGCACGGGCCGGAAGCGGTCGGCGAGATCGCCGTTCGCGGGTCCAATCTCATGCGGGGGTACCTCCGCATGCCGGCCGAGACCGCCAAGGTCACGACGCCGGACGGATTTTTCCTGACCGGTGATCTGGGGATCATCGATGAGGATGGCTATGTGAAGATTGTCGGGCGGCGGCAGGAGACGATTTCGCGGGGGGGCATGCAGCTCTACCCGCGCGAACTCGAGGATCGTCTGCGTGCGCATCCGGCAGTGGACGATGTCTGCGTGATCGGCGTGCCCCATGATGTCATGGGAGAGCTGGTGTGCGCGTGCATCGTGCCAGTCGAAGGGGCGGTCATCACCGGGAGCGAGATCAAACGATTCGCCCAGGACACGATGGCTGCCGATAAGGTTCCCGATTTCGTCCGCTTCTTCGATGTCTTTCCCATGACGGGAAGTGGCAAAGTGCGGCGGCGAGAACTCGCGCGGGCAATCGCGCTGAGTGCGAACACGATGAGCGCTGCGGCGCTGCACGGCAACGCACTCGATCACTCCGTTTCGTATCCAGGCTAGTTCATGAGTCGACAAGATTACCGGTCCCGCTCTACGGCGCCGTCCCGTACCATCGCGCCGTTCCATCGCGGCCCCCAGGCGGTCTCGCCCGTGACGTCACCCAACGCTGCCCCGCCGGCCCACGCGCCGAACGCGGCGCTGCTCATCGACTTCGACAACGTCACGATGGGCATCCGCTCCGACCTGCAGGGCGAGCTCAACAACCTGCTCTCGTCGGACATCGTCAAGGGCAAGGTCGCCGTGCGCCGCGCCTATGCCGACTGGCGCCGCTATCCGCAGTACATCGTGCCGCTCACCGAAGCGTCGATCGACCTGATCTTCGCGCCGGCCTACGGCTCCTCCAAGAAGAACGCCACCGACATCCGTCTGGCGATCGACGCGATGGAGCTCGTGTTCACGCGCCCCGAGATCGGGACGTTCGTGCTGCTCTCCGGCGACTCGGACTTCTCGAGCATGGTGATCAAGCTCAAGGAGTACGGGAAGTACGTGATCGGCGTCGGGATCCGCGAGTCGTCGAGCGACCTGCTCGTCATGAATTGCGACGAGTACTACTCGTACAATGCGCTCGCCGGCCTGACCAAGACGGGCGACGACGAGTCCACCCGCTGGGATCCGTGGGAGCTCGTGACCGAGTCGGTCAATCGCATGAAGCGCAACGGCGACGTGATGCGCTCCGACCGGCTCAAGCAGGTCATGCAGGAAATCGACTCGTCGTTCGACGAGAAGAATCTCGGTATGCCGAAGTTCTCGCGCTTCGTGCAGGACGCCGCCCATAAGGGCCTGCTCAAGATCACCAAGCTCGAGAGTGGCCAGCTCGAAGTCGACACCCCCGACGGCAGCATCGCCCCGGCCTCGACGCCGGGCGCGGCCGCGCCGACGGAAGCGCGTCGCGACGAAAGCGATCGTGAACGCGACGAGCGCCGTGGGCGCCGCGGGCGTCGTGGCCGCGGGCGCGATCGCTTCGATCGTACACCGGTCGAGGGCGAAGTGCGTGATGCGGCGCAGGATGCCGCCGATGCCGAGCATGATGCGGCCGATGCGGCGGCGGAAGCCGCCGAGCTGGCCGGTGAGTCGGTGACGTCCGACGCGATGGCTGAGGTCGTGGTGGAGGCTGGTGCACCGGCGGCAGACGTGACGGTGGCCGGCGAAGGCGAGCGGGAAGCGCGTCGTGGTCGGAACCGTCGGGGCCGTGGCCGCGATCGCTTCCGCGATCGTGAGGGTCGTGAGCCGCGCGTCGAGGGCGAGGTTTCTGCGGAAGCCGCGGCCGACGTCGCGGTGGACGCGCCGGCTGACGTGTCGGTGGCCGCGGTGGCGCCGGCGTTCGTCCCGGCCGCTGCGGCGGTCGAGACGCCTGTGGTGGCGGCGCCGAGCTTCGGCTCGGTGGTGGCCGGTCACATCGGCAGCAGTGGTGAGCGGCTCACACGCAGCGAGGCGTTCGACCTCGTGCGCCGCGCCGTCGAAGCGCTGGTGCAGGGAGACGATTCCACCAGCGCCAGCGCGGCGCGCACCAAGGCGTTTGAGCTCCTCGGCCGCGACAGCGAGTCGCTGAGCGCCCGCATGTTCGAGCGCATTCTGCAGGACGCGCATGACGCGAACATGATCGACCTGCGTCGCCGTGGACACGACTTCGAAGTCGCGCGGGCGGCCGATGCCGCGTCGATCGTGGAACAGCTCAAGGTGGTGGACGAGGCCCAGAAGGCCGAGGCCAAGGCGGCGGCAGCGTTGCTGCCGCAGGCGCCGCGTGGCATGGGTGCCCGTGGTGTTGCCCCGCGCGGTGGGTCGCGTGGACGCGGTCCAGTGGGCCCGCCGGCCGACCTCCTCATGTTCGGCGTGGTCGGTGCCCGTCCCGCGGCAGCCGGTGCGCCGGCGGCCAACGGGTCGGCCGCGCCGATCAGCTCGACGCCGGTGGTCTCCGCTGCGGTGGAGACGGCGCCCGTGACGGTGGTGTCGGTCGAGACGCCGGCCGCTCCGGCGGTGGTCGAGACGCCCGCTCCCGCTGCGGCGCCTGCCGCGGTTCGTGGTCGTGGTGCCAAGCCGCCGGCCAAGGCCGCGCCGGTGAAGGCGGCGCCGGTGAAGGCGCCCGCGCCTGCCGCCAAGAAGGGGGCGGCCAAGGCTCCGGCGAAGCCGGCGGCCAAGGTAGCGCCCAAGGCACCGCAGAAGGCGGCGAAGGCTCCGGCCAAGGCCCCTGCCAAGGCTCCGGCCAAGGCCGCCAAGGTCGCGCCCAAGGCTCCGGCCCCGGCGGCCAAGAAGGCGGCGGCGAAGGCCCCGGCCAAGAAGGCCGCGAAGAAGCGGTAATTTGCCGCCCTGACGCAAAAACCCGGCACTCATGTGAGTGCCGGGTTTTTGCGTTGGCCCATCGGGTTTGGGGTGATTCGCGTGGTGGCGCCTAGCGCAGCAGCCCCACCAGTTTCCCCACGTCCTTGAACGCCGCGATCACGGTGTCGAGGTCGTCCTTGCTGTGCGCCGCGCTCACTTGGCAGCGCACGCGCGCCTCCCCCTTGGGGACCACCGGGAATCCGAACCCGGTGACGAACACGCCACGATCGAGCATCATCTCGCTGACCTTGATGGCCAGCGCCGTCTCACCCACGATGATCGGAATGATGGGTGTTTCGCCGGGGAGCGGATGGAAGCCCGCCTCCTGAATCGCCGCACGGAAATAGGCGGCGTTGTCGTGCAGCTTGGTGACCAGCTCGGGGTGCGCCTCGGTGTACTCCACGGCCGCCAATGAACTGGCGGTGACCGTGGGCGGGAGGGCGTTGGAAAACAGCTGCGGGCGCGAGCGTTGCGTCATCATGTCGCAGAGCGCGGCCGGGCCGGCGATGAATCCGCCGGCGGCGCCGCCGAGGGCCTTGCCGAGCGTCGAGGTGATGATGTCGACCTCGCCCATGACGCCGAAATGTTCGGCGGTGCCGCGCCCTGTCTTGCCCAGCACGCCGGTGGCGTGCGAATCGTCCATGACCACAATGGCGTCATGCTCGCGGGCGATCTGCAGGATCTCAGGGAGCTTGGCGATCGCGCCTTCCATCGAGAACACGCCGTCGGTCCAGATGATCTTCCGCTTGGCGTCCTTCGCCCCGCGCAGCTTCTCGCGCAGGTCGTCCATGTCGCTGTGTTTGTACACGGCGGTGGTGCACTTGGTGATCGACTTGGCCAGCCGCACGGAGTCGATGATCGAGGCATGGTTGAGCGCGTCGGACACCACGAAGTCGCCTTCGCGGGCGATCGTGGGGGTGAGCGCTTCGTTGGCGTTCCACGCCGACACGAACGAGAGCGACGCCTCGGTGCCGACGAACCGGGCGAGCGCCGTCTCGAGCTCGCGGTGCACCGTGAAGGTGCCGCAGATGAAGCGGACCGAGGCCGTGCCGGCGCCGTACTGCTCGAGCGCGTGAATGCCCGCCTGGACGACCGCCGGTTCGTTGGCGAGGCCGAGGTAGTTGTTGGACGACAGCACGATCACCTCGCCGCGCCCTTCCATCCGCACGCGGGCGCCCTGCGGCGACTCGAGGTAGTTGAGGCGCTTGTAGGTGCCGGCGGCCTTGAGGGCGTCGAGCTCGGCCTGCAGTTCCGTCTTGAGTGACATGGAGAAACCCGGTTTACAGCTGGAAGATGATCTTGCCGGCGTCGCCGGATTTGATGAGGTGCATCGCCTCATCGACCGCTTCGAGCGGGAGGCGGTGCGTGATCACAGGGGTCGGATCGAAGTTGCCGGAGGCCACGAAGCGCGACATCTGGTGCCAGGTGTCGTACATGCGACGGCCGACCACGCCATAGATGGTGAGCCCCTTGAAGATGATCTCGGTGGCGAAATCGATGTCGATCGTCTTGGACGGAATGCCGAGCATGTTCACGCGGCCGGCGGGGCGGCAGAGCGCGAAGGCCTGATGGACCGCCGAGGGAACGCCCGACATTTCGAGCACGACGTCGGCACCGTTGCCGTCGGACGCCTTCATGACGGCGGCTTTGGCATCGTCGGGATGCACCGCATCGTGCGCGCCCATGATGCGGGCCAGCTCGAGACGCTTGGGGTTCACGTCGGTGGCGATGATGCGCGCCGCGCCGGCGGCCTTGGCAATGCCGACGGCAAACGCGCCGATGGGTCCGCAGCCGGTGATGAGAACCACCGCGCCCGGGATGTTGGCGGTCAGCGCGGTATGAAAGGCGTTGCCCATCGGGTCGTGAATGCCGCCGATGTCGTAGCTGATCGCATCGTCGAGGTGCCAGACGTTGGTGGCGGGCATCGCGATGTACTCGGCGAAGCAGCCGTCGCGGTCGACGCCGATGATCTTGGTAGACGGGTCGGCGTGGGCGTTGCCGGTCCGGCTGAACAGGGAGCGCTCGTCGACGATGTGCCCTTCGGCGGTGACGCGATCGCCGACCTTCACACTCTCGACGAAGCTACCAACCGCGACGACATCGCCGGCGAACTCATGGCCGCAGATGAACGGCGGCTTGCAGCGACCGGAGGCCCAGGCGTCCCACTCGTAGATATGCACGTCGGTGCCGCAGACACCGGCGCTGCGCACGCGAATGAGCACCTCGTCGTCGCGGATCGTGGGCTCCGGCACCTCGGTCAGAGTCAGGCCACGCCCAGCCGTTTGCTTCACCAGCGCTTTCATGTCGCTCCCAGGAGAGATCGTCGTGCGGTTCGAACGCGAAAAGTCGCACGCGCACGGAGCGCGTGGAAGTCCGGATTTCCGCGTCCGATTTTGGATTCGGCTGATGTAATCGCGCGCGTTCTTTATACGCGCTATTGCGCCGATGAATTATCCACGCGTATATTCGCGTGAATTCAACGACTTGCGTGCGCTGTCCACATCCGGGTCTCCGTGGTTCTCACAACACGGCAACAGGGTGCGCAATCCTCATCGGCAACGCGTGGCCATAAAACGGCACGAGTTCCTCGAGCATCTCCCGGCCGCCTCGGCGGCCACCTCTTGCGTGGCGGACCGTGGTACGGTTCCGGCCACGGTTTCGCTGTCGCTGCTCGCGCCCACGCGCGGAGCGACGGCGCGCTCCGCCGTCGCCGTCGCGATGCGTGAGCTGCGCGCACTCGGTGTCAGCGCCAACACCGGCACCATCGGCATCCCGTGCCATGTCCGCCGGATTCCCCTCATGCGTTCGCGTACGTCACGGCCGTGGTTCACGCCGGTGACGCCTGTTGCTTTGTCCCGTCGCCGTGTGACGCGGACCTCCACCTGCACGACTCCTCAGGAGACCGTGTAGCGCATCAGACCGCGGTGCATGCGCCGCGTCTGGTGTGAGCTCACCTTTCCACCGGGGGAAAGGGAGTGCGATCCAAACCTCCTCGAGAGGATTTTCGAAATGGCTCCTGCCAAGAAGGCCGCCAAGAAGGCGGCAAAGAAGGGTGGCCGTAAGGTCGCGAAGAAGGCGACCCGCAAGGTCGCGAAGAAGGCCGCCAAGAAGGGCGCGAAGAAGGCCGTGAAGAAGGTGGCCAAGAAGGCGACGAAGAAGGTCGCCAAGAAGGCCACGAAGAAGGTGGCCAAGAAGGCTGCTAAGAAGGGCGCGAAGAAGGCCACCAAGAAGGTTGCCAAGAAGGCTGCGAAGAAGGTTGCCCGTAAGGCCACCAAGCGCGCCAAGAAGGTTGTTGCTCCGGCTCCGGTCGCCGCGTAATCAGGCGTTCGTGCCGTTTGCAGGTGATCAAACGCGAAGGCGCCGGCATGTCTGCCGGCGCCTTTCACGTTCTCTGCACTTGGATGGCCAGCGGCCGGCTGTTCAGGAGGCCGCGGCGAGTGTCTCCGGCTCGATCATGAGGTCGTCCACCGCCGCGAGGACGTCATCGGGCACCGGGCCCCAGACGAACGCGGCGAAACGTGACGGCCGATCACCGGGGCCACCATCGGCGATCACGATCCCGATGGGTTCGCGCTGCTGCAGCAGTTGCATGGATTCTTTGAGACGCATGGCGGGCGATCCTCCACCCCGTAGTATGGCACGCAGGTCGTCGTCATCGATGACCCTTCGCCGTCATACAATGCATGTGCAGTGCCACGCGGGTGCATTTTGTAACGCGCTGCCAATAAAGGGCTTGCAAAACAAACGCCGACGGAGGGCCGTCGGCGGTGTCCTACTGACACGTCAACGACGTATCAGGTCCGTGTTGAAATGACACGCTGCGCTACGCGACGGCCAGCTGTTTCCGCGCCATGAACGTTTCGCGCAACCCAACGGTTTTCTCGACCGAGATGGTCCAGCCCAGGTACCGCGAGCGGAGTTCCTCGAGCGGGAAGCCGTCGTGCAGACTCTCGGCGCCGGCCGCAATCGTTTCCACGAGATGCACACCGCCATCGGCGGTGGCACTCTTGAGCACTTCGATCACGCGCGCGCGGTCGTGCGAGGTAAGCCCGGCAAACGCGGTCGGCGAACACACGACGGCATGCAGTTCGACGTCGGGTGCCCAGCCCCCCAGATCGGCGCAGTAGCTCCGAACGCGCTCGGTGAGGCCCGCCGCCTCGGCGGCGCGTACGACGCGCTCCACCGCGTCCACGGCAGGCTCCACGGCGGTTACCGCACAGCCGCGCGCCGCCAAATAGAGCGCTGGACCTTCACGCTCGGCGCCGGCCACCAGCACGTGTCGATCACTCGAGTCGGCCAAGGCGCGCACCAGCATCGCATTGGGATCGATGCCCCAATGTTCGGGACGCTGGAACTGCGCGAGCATCTTGAGGCGCCGACGCTTCCAGGTGGCGTACGTGGGCAGCCGAAGGCGCTTGGTGATGAGCCGGTCGACTTCCTGCCACACGACCATCTCGGTGAGCGCGATCTGGTCCGCGTTTCGCAGGACCTCGACCGCCTCATCGCCGATCTTGAGCAACGCGCTGCGCGACACCGAGTCCTTGTAGTCCTCGATTTCGCGCTCGACGTACAGCTCGTACTCGTACTTGAGAGATCGGGGAGAATGGATGGCGGTGCCCCGTGGGTGTGGATGAATGTGGATAAAGTAGGTGGCAACGCCAGGAATGCAAGAGGCGTGTACTACCGGATTTGTGATCTCCGAACTTCCAAGTCGCTTTCTACGTTACAGTTGGGATGGTGCCGCGACAGTGCGCACAACCGGCACGTCACGTCATGCACCAGCGTGTCTGCATCACCAAAGACGCGTGACGAATAGCGACAGTATCGTGCTTCCATCAGGACAGCGAAGATGCCTGAACTTCCCGAAGTCGAATTTGCCGCGACCCGCCTCCGTGAGGCGGTGACCGGACGGGTGATCGCCCGGATCGAGGTTCTGCACCCGTCGCCGCGGCGTCATTTGCCGCCGGCCGCATGCCGCGCGGCCGCTGGGCTGGTCATCGCGCGGGTCGAGCGACGGGCGAAGATCCAGCTCATCCATCTGGCGGATGGGTCCGTGCTGGAGGTGCATTTCCGCATGACCGGGGACTGGGCGTTCAGCCGCATCGGTGATCCGCCGCCGCGCTACGAGCGGGTGCGCATCGAGACCACCGACGGGGTGTGCGTGTCGCTGGTCGATTCCCGTGCCTTCGGTCTCGTGCGCCGGCACGCCCCCGGCGCGCTGGTGCTGCCGCCGATCGGACCGGAGCCGCTCACCGATGACTTTGCGGCCGCGGCTTTCCACACGGCGCTCGCGCGCCGTCGCGGGCCGATCAAGCCGGCCCTGCTGGACCAGAAGCTCGTGGCTGGCGTCGGCAACATCTACGCCTCTGAAGCGCTGTGGGAGGCCCGGATTTCACCCACGGCTCCGGCCAATGCCCTGTCGCGCGCTCGCGTGGAACGGTTGCGGGACGCGATCCGGCTCGTGCTCGAACGGGCGCCACGGGAGCGCTACTACGCGCGCGATGGTGCGCCCGGCGACGACGAGTGGCGGGTGTACGGGC
Organism: Gemmatimonadota bacterium; assembly: GCA_947475795.1. Next base: position 5,566 of record CANJOX010000023.1, on the reverse strand, counting down.
GCGATGGGGCCGCGTGCCGTCGGTGCACGGGTACGGTCATCCGTCTGGCACAAGCCGGGCGCAGCACGTTCTACTGCGGGCGCTGTCAGCGCCGCTGACCGCCACCGTTGGTGGCGTCGTTGGTCCTGCGTGCCTGCTCCGCCACAGCGACGAGCTCGCCCCACGTCTCGTCCGCCGCGCGCTCCCACGAGAAGAGCGACGCGCGCGCGCGGCCACGCGCGAGCTGTGCGTCGCGCACCAGCGGTTCGTCGAGCAGACGGCGCATGCACCGCACCAGCGCGTCAACGTCCGCATGAGGAAAGGTGAGCGCGGCGTCGCCCGCCACCTCGGGGAGTGAACTCGCGTCGGCGCAGATCACGGCGCCCCCCGCCCGCATCGCCTCGAGCACCGGCAGACCAAACCCCTCGTAACTGGAGGGATACACCAGTGCCGTGGCGCGCCGGTACAGCGTGACGAGCTCCGCGTCGGAGACGTAGCCCACATGCGAGAGCCAGGGCGCGCGCCCATGCAGCGCGTGCGTCTGCGCCGACATCCCCGGGCCACACTGCACGAGCGGCACGCGGATGCCGGCCGCGTGGAGCCGGTCCATGGCCGTGTACAGCGTCGCGAGATTCTTCCGCCCCTCCTGTCCGCCCACCGTGAGAAAGAACGGACCGGTGATCCCCGCCGCGTCGAGCGGGCGCGGCTGATCCGCGCCATCCACTGGCAAATCGTCGGCCCCCAGCATCGTGACGTAGATGCGCGCGGGATCGACGCCGAGGCGTGTGACCAGCTCCTGCTTGCTGAACGACGAAATGGTGAGCACGCGGTGCGCCAGCCGCATGGACCGCACAAACCGGTACCGGTGCTTGGCGCGCTTGAGCACCTTCCACCACCGGTGATCGAGTTGCAGCATCGGGGCGAGGTCGAGCGTACTCACGACCATCGGCGCGCGCTTCGCGGCTACCGTGATCACGTTCCACGGATACCACACCACGTCCACGTCCGTGTCCGCGAGACGGGCGATGGGCGCAATCGTGGTGCGCGCGCTGAGTCCGTGATGCAAAAGCTCGAGCAAGGCCCGCAGCGGCGCCCCGTCGCTCTCGCGGCCTACGAAGAGGGTGACGCGCAGCGCCGGATGCCGGAGGGCGCACTGCTGCAGCACGTTGCGCACGTAGCGGCCGATGCCCCGGCGCTCCTGCAGCAGTTTGATCGCTTCGATACCGAGATGCACGGGGCCGTTGAAACGGGACACGCGCACGACGTGCCTCTCCCGTGCATAACACGCGTGGCGTGCGACACCCTATGCGTACACCGCCGAATTGCGCGCGCGACGGCTCGTCATCGCGCGCGCACGGTGCAGCCTCAGTTCATCGCCTCCAGCAACGCACCCTTCAGGTAGCCCGTTTCAGGCACCGTGATGAGCTCGGGATGATCGAGCGGCTGGCCGGTGATGGCGCGAAGGGCAAAGGCACGGCCACTGTCGGCCGACGCGTCCTGCAGCATTTCGAAAAAATGGCCGCGCGACAGATGGAAGCTGCAGCTCGCCGTGAATAACAACCCACCGGGCGCGAGCAGTCGCATGGCCTGCAGGTTGATGTCCTTGTAACCGCGCAGCGCGCCGTCGAGCGCATTCTTTGTCTTGGCGAACGCCGGGGGGTCAACCACGATGGTGTCGAACCGTCGGCCCTCGCGATACCACGCGCGCAGCACGTCGAACGCATCGCCTTCCACGGGCTCGATATTCCGGAAGCCGTTGCGTTCGGCATGATCGTGCACGCGCGCGAGCGCGGGCGCCGACACGTCGAGCGCGACCACCCGTTCCGCCTGCTTCGCGAGATGGAGCGCAAAGCTGCCGTGATACGCGAAACAGTCCAGCGCCTGACCGCGCGCCAAGGATCCGATCAACACGCGGTTCTCCCGCTGATCCAGAAACGCACCGGTCTTCTGCCCGTCCCACGGGGCGGCGAGATAGCGTACGCCATGCTCCTCCACCTCGACGGTCCGCGGGACATCGCCGTGCAACAGGCGCACCTCGCGCGGCAACCCCTCGCGCCCGCGCGCCGCCGGATCGTTGCGCGCCAGGATGCCCGTGCACCCGGTGAGATCGACCAGCGCGGCGACGATCTCGTCGGTCCAGGCATCGACACCGGCCGAGAGCAGTTGCACCACGAGCGCGTCGCCGTACCGGTCGACCACCAATGACGGCAAGCCGTCGCCTTCGCCATGCACCAGACGATACGCATTCGCGTGCGCCGCCAAGGGGGCGCGCCGCGCGATGGCCGTGCGCAACTTGTCGTGCCACCAGCTGGCGTCGGGAACGCGCGTCAGATCGGTCTCGATGCGGCGCAGCGAAATCTCCGAGAGCGGACTCCAGAGCGCGTAGCCGTGTGGTGCGCCGTCGGGACCTTCAACGGGGACAATGCCGGCCGGGGCCGACGGGCGCCGCTCGACATCGGAGCGGAAGATCCACGGATGGCCGCGGCGCAGGCGCTGGACGGCCCGCCGTGAGACGACGGCGGCACCTTCGGTGCGCGGGGGACGGCTCATGCGATGGACTCCGATGACGCGAGGTGTTGGCTGAGGTATTGATCGAGGCCGCTTTCGGCACGCACGAGGCGTTCGCGCTGCGCACGCACGACGCGCTCATGATTGCGGTCCACGGCGTCCTGATTGGCGGTCGTGTGCCACAGATGATACGCGACCGCGGAGAATTTGAGGTTGCGGCGCCGGATGCCGGCGTTGATGAGCCGGGTGGCGAGTTCGCTGTCTTCGCGCCCCCACCCTTCGATGTGTTCGTCGTAGCCGTTCACGCGGACGAGATCGTCACGCCAGAACGCCATGTGGCAGCCGCGCGTCCGGCGCAGCGCATCGGTGGCTCCGCGCACCAGCGGCGAGAGCCATGGTGCATACAACGCGTTGGGACGGTTCTCGAGGCCGCGCGTGCGGACGCCCAGCGCGACCGACTCGCCTTGCAACAGGCGCCGGGTGACCGCTTCCGACAGCAAGGCGCGCGAGCCCTGGACGTAGCGGCCGCGCCGCGCGGCACGGGCGTGCCCGGCCACGAACGCGGGGTGCAGCACAATGTCCCCGTCGATCTGGACGACGTAGTCGCCGCGGGCCCGGGCGATGGCCTTGTTCCGGATGGCGGCGAGGCGGAAGCCGGTGTCCTCGTGCCACACATGCACCAGCGGGCAGGGAAAGGTCAGGGCTTCGCGCGCGATCAGCGCACGCGTGTCGTCGCGACTGCCGTCATCGGCAATGACGACTTCGTGCGGCAGCACGCGCTGGACACGCACACTGGCCAGCACGAGTTCGAGCGCGCGCGGCCAGTTGTAGGTGGCGATCAGGAGCGAAATCGCCGGCGTCACTTGGTGCCGGCGGCACGCTTGGCGCGCTTGATGTCGGCGATGGCCTGCCGGTGCTGGGCGAAGGTGGTGCGGAATTCGTGGCCACCGTCGGCGCGCGCCACGAAAAACAGGTACGGCACCTTGGCGGGTGCGAGGGCCGCCGCGATCGAGGCCGCGCCGGGTGACGCGATGGGACCGGGGGGCAACCCCACGTACTTGTACGTGTTGTACCGTGACTCGACTTCGAGGTCCTTGAAGAACACGCGCTCGACATGCTGGGGCAGGGCGTACTGCACCGTGGGGTCAGCCTGCAGCAGCATCCCCTTTTGCACGCGGTTCCAGTAGACCGCCGCAATGAGTGCGCGTTCTTCGGGCTTGCGCGCTTCCTTCTCCACGATGGACGCCATGGTCATCGCGTCGTGCCGCGAGATCGCCATGGCGTTCGCGCGGGCCTCCCATTCGGGGGTCCACACGGCGGTGAACCGTTCGAGCATCGCCTCCACCGCCTCCCGCGCCGTGGTCCCGTCGGCAAAGGCATAGGTCGCCGGAAACAGATACCCTTCGAGCGAGGGGGCCGGCACGTTGAGCGTGCGTCGCCACGTGGTGTCGGTGACGGCTGCCCGCACGGAGTCTTCGGGGACCGCGAGCGACTTCGCCAGCACGCGCGTGATGTCGCGCAGATCGAAGCCTTCCGGGATCACCACCGTGCGCATGAGCCCGCGCCCGGTGACGAGGGCGTCGAGCACGTCGGCGTAGCCGGCTCCCGACGGGAATTGGTACGTGCCCGGCTTGATCGTGCGCGCGCGCCCGGCGGCGGCCGTGTACCAGCGGAACAGCCACGCCGCGTCGATGACCTCACGGGCGGCCAGCGAGTCGGCGGCGGCGCGCATTGACGCCCCCTTGGGGATCACGACGCGCGCACTGGCGGTGCCGGTGACATCACCGCCACCGATCTCGCGCCAGGCCCACCATGCCGCCAGCACGAGTACCGCGGGCAGCAGGAGCCGCTTCACGGCGTCGGCGCGCTCACCAGCTCGCCCAGCGTCACGCCCTGCGAGGACGCGCGCAGCACGCCTTCCAGCAGAATGCAGGCGGCCAGCGCGTCCACCTCTTCCTTGCGCCCCCGCGTGCTGCCGCCCTGTTCCTTGATGCTGCGCAGGGCGGCGGAGGTGGTGAATCGCTCGTCCACCAGACGCACCGGCAGCGGCTGCCGTGCGATCAGCTTGGCCGCGACATCGCGCACTTCGCGGCAGCGATCGGTTTCCAAACCCGCCGGATCGATGGGCAGTCCGAACACATAGCCGGTCACGCCGAGGGCATCGGCGCGTCGCATGAGTTCAGCGATGGGCGGGCGCTTGCCGGCCCGGCGCGTGATCGCACCGGCGGCGGAGGCGAGCATACCCAGTTCGTCACTGACGGCCAGCCCGATACGCTTGTCCCCCCAGTCGACGGCGAGGAGACGGCCGGTCGTGGCATTCATGGCGTGTTGGGCATCAGGGGTCTGTCATCTGGTCGAAGAATTCCTTGTTGTTCCGTGCGCGTTCCATGCGCTTGATCAGGAACAGCAAGGCCTCATCGGAGGGCATGTGGGCCAGGAACGAGCGCAGCAGGTACACGCGCTGCTGCTCGAACGGCGTGAGCAGCAACTCTTCACGACGCGTTCCCGACTTGTTGATGTCGATGGCGGGGAAGATGCGCTTGTCGGCCAGCTTGCGGTCGAGCACGAGCTCCATGTTGCCAGTGCCCTTGAACTCCTCGAAGATCAACTCGTCCATGCGGGAGTTGGTTTCGATGAGCGCGGTCGCGACGATGGTGAGCGAGCCGCCTTCCTTGAGGTTGCGTGCCGCGCCGAAGAACGCCTTGGGCTTCTGCATGGCGGAGGCTTCCATGCCGCCCGACATGATCTTGCCGCCCTGCGGGGCCACGGCGTTGTGCGCGCGGGCCAGCCGCGTGATCGAGTCGAGCAGGATCACGACGTCCTTGCCGGTTTCGACGAGGCGCTTGGCCTTCTCGATCACCATGTCCGCCACCTGCACATGGCGCTCGGCCGTTTCGTCGAACGTGGAGCAGATGACCTCGGCCTGCGGGCAGGTGGCCTGCATGTCGGTCACCTCTTCCGGGCGCTCGTCGATGAGCAGCACGATGAGCGTGATCTCGGGATGATTCTCGATGATCGCGTTCGCGAGCTGCTGCATGAGGATCGTCTTGCCACCCTTGGGCGGGGCAACGATGAGGGC
>CANJOX010000022.1 GCA_947475795.1 Gemmatimonadota bacterium | reverse complement strand
GAACAGCAGCATGTACTACGCGGCGATGAGCCAGCTGGAGGACGCGCAGGCGAAGACGGGCGCCGAACCGCAGGCCACGGCGCGTGAGGCGGCCGAGGGCTTCAAGGCCCTGCGGACGGCGACGCCGGACAGCCCGGACGCGCCGAACCTGCTGCTCTCGTGGGCGGATGCGCTCACGGCGGCGAAGGACACCGCGCAGATCCCCACGGTCTACGCCGCGCTGCTCACGTCCGCGACGGCCTCGGACATCGCGCTGACCACGGCCGGCGTGATCGCGACGCGAGCCAACAAGTCGGACGACGCGCTCAAGCTGTTCGAAGCGGCCACGACGCGGAACGCGTACAACCGCGATGCGCAGCGCAACGTGGCGGCGGCGTACTACGGCAAGGACCAGTTCATGCAGATGTTCGCCCCGGTGCGGAAGCTGGTCGACATCGACCCGAACAACTCCGAAGCCTGGATGCTGTTCGCGTACGCATCGCAGGGGATCGCCAAGGCGGCACAGACCGCCAAGAAGGCGGTGGAGACCAAGGCGTGGACGGACTCGCTGGTCAAGTACCAGACGATTGCCGAAGCGCTGCCGGTCAAGGTGGACGTGACGAGCTTCGATCGCCGCAAGGACAACGCGTCGCTCGTGCTCAGCCTCGAGCAGGTCGCGGCCAAGGACGGCCAGTACAGCGTGACGGCCGAGTTCCTCGACCTCGCGGGTGCCGTGGTGGCCACGGCCACCGAAGCGGTCGGCCCGATCAAGAAGGGCGAGTCGAAGTCGGTCACCATCAAGGCGACGGGCGCCGGCATCATGAGCTACCGGTACAAGCCACTCAAGTAACCTGTTGGTGGCGATCGGAGAGTGCGGTTACAACAAGGCGGGCACCGGCAACCGGTGCCCGCCTTGTTGATTGACGGGATATCTGATGGCGCACAGGGCACCGCTTACTTCAAGCGCGCCTGCATCTCGCTGATGACATCCTTGTACGTGTTCAACAAACGATCCCACGGCTCAAAATTCTCGTCTTCCGATGACGAGACCCGCGAATCTTTGTTCTGCTCGGACACGATTTTTACCACATAACGCAGCGGTGAATCGCCCAGCCGCTTCACGATGATGCGCGTGCGGATGACCCGGGTGCGGGAGTCCGTGCCTTTCGCGACCCACGACTTGGTCTGCCACGCGGTGCGCAGGTAACCAGTCTCGCTATCGGAATTTTCGAGGATGTCGAAGCTGCCCAGCACGATACTCGACAGGAGCTTCCACGCTTTCAGTTCGTCCAGCTTGGGGCTGACTTCCACCGTGATGTTCACGTTCGCCTGATCGCTGGCCACAGACGCCGCATAGGACTCGTCGGGGACCAACTCCACGGCCTGCTCGAGGGGCGGCACCGGCGCGTTGTCCTGCGCACAGAATTCCTGATCCCAGCTGACGAAGCCGGGCTGCTCGACGTGCACCTTGACGCAGCCGCCATCGGGAACTTTCACGGGGAACGACCCGGTGCCGGCCTGCTTCTGATTCACGAAAATGCGCGCGCCGGCCGGGCCGTTCACCGTGACGATACGCCCCGAAAGCGCCACACGGTCACTGGCCGGCGGATCGGGCAGGCCTTCTTTGTTGCAGTACTGGCGCTCGGTCGGACTCCATCCCGCCTTTTGCACGCGGATGGTGGTGCATCCGCCGCGCGCGACGACGACATCCGCATCACCGTCCCCCATCTTCGATTCGCCCACGAAGATCTCAGCGCCCGTCGGCGCAGCCATGACGGACACGCGACGGTCCACCAGTTCGAACCGGTCGCGTGCCGGCGGATACTCGGTGCTGCCCTTCTCCCACCGATACACACGCTTGATCGCGGCAAAGCCTGTTTTCCGCAGTTCCACGGTGGCCGAGCCCCCTTCGTCGACCTCGACTTCCACCTGGCGCTGACCGCGCGACTCCCCATTCACAAAAATCGTGGCATCGTACGGCAGCGCCGCCACTTCCACGATGCGCTTCGACAGGAAGATCGTGAACTTCTTGTCCTTGTACTCGGCATCTTTCGGAAACGACCGTCGCACCTCACGGAAGCCCTCCTGACGCACGACGATGGTATTCGGGTCATTTTTCTCGAGCTTGAATTTCGCGGCGCCGGCGCCGGCGCTGAGCGGAATCAGCGAGTTGTCCTGCGCCTTCACCCGGAAAATCGTGGCCGTGGCCGGGGAGGCCGTGACTTCGAGGGTTTGTGCCGCGAGGCCACCGAGCGGCAGCGGAAGCAGGCCGGCCAACAGAAGACCGGCAGTGACATTTCGGTTCATAGACGGATTGAAACGGGAGTCGCGTGACCGTGCGTGAGGAGGAATTCATCCAGCTCGCTCAAAAGTATGATTTCAGGCGGCGCCGCGGAATACAGGCTGGCCCGTTCGCCGGTAACACTCTCACCCTCATGCTCGCCGGAGCGCTCCTCGGCCCCGCGGTATCCGACGCCCAGCCCGCGATCCGGCACAGCAACGACGACCGTTCCACTGCACGGAATTCCGTCGGCGTGATGGCCGCCGGCGTGCTCACGCGGGCCGACCCCGCCCTGCTGAGTCGGCCGCTCACCGAGGGCTACTTCACACAGCCCAACCTGCTGGGAGACGCGGCGCTGGGTCGCCTCCACTTCACGGGGACGTTGAACCTCGAGGGGTACACGCTGCGTCGCGGCGAGCTCAACGCGGGGATGTATGGCGAGGGGTACATCGACCGGCGGCATCCGCACACGCTTTTTCATGAGGCCATGGTCACGGTGGCAGGCCCATCGCGCGGGGGCGCCCGGCTCGTGTTCGGCGCGGGCAAGGGCTTCGTCCCGTTCGGCACCGACGACCCGATGATGCGCCCGTTCATCAAGTATCCGGTCAACCATCATCACGCGCAGATCCTCGAGCGCGTGCAATTCCTGGGCGCTCTCGCCTACGGGCGCGGCGACCGCGGCATCGTCCTCGAGCAGGGGTGGTTCAACGGCGACGAACCGACCGGGCCGTTCGCCGCCCCGCAGTGGTCACGCGTGGGCGATTCGCGCAGTACGCGCCTGACCGTGACACCGCACCGCGCGGTGGAATGGCAGGCGAGCACGGCCTTTGTGCGCAGCCCCGGGCTCACGCAGGGCGGCGCCTTCGATCATCGGCAGCAAAGCACGTCGTTCCGTCTGGACCGCAGTGGACCCGCGGCCACGCCCCCCACGGCGCACGACGCGCACGGCGCACACGACGCGCACGACGGCGGCGACGGACTCCGCTATGCCCTCGTCGAACTGGCGCGCACCGATGAGTCGCTGGGCACGCGACGCGTGTTCCGGTTCGAGAGCGTGCTCGCCGAGGCCACGGCGATGCGCCGCGGCTGGGCGCTGTCGGCGCGCGCGGAACGCACCGAGCGGCCGGAAGGCGAACGCCTGCTGGATCTGTTTCGCACCGCCAATGGGCACGTGGACTTTCAAATCGTCGGGATTACGCGGTGGTCGATCGGTACGCTCCAGCTGGCCGCGCCGCCGCAGCGGCTGCGTGGCGTCCCGCGGCTGGGGCGGGCGCGCCTGATGCCGTTCGTGGAAGTGGCCCGTGCCACGGCGGTCGCGCGGCGCACCCCGGCGGTGTTCGTACCGGCCGAGTTCTACGGATCGGCCACCCAGTGGTCACTGAGCGTGGGTGCGCGGATCCACGCCGGCGCCATGCGGCGGCGGATGGGCCGCTATGTTGTGCCCGCAGTCTCCCGCGTTGGGTCTCCCATGCCGACTCCCCCATGACGTCGTCCCCCCGCACCCTTCGGTGCCGGTACTTCGCCCTGCTCGCCGTGGCGCTGCTGACGGCCTGCGGTGGCCCCAGTGACGCGCCCACGCAGGCGCCGCGTGTCCCGGTGGACACGACACCGGTGGTCCCGCCTGTGCCGCCCGTTCGAGTCCTGACCCATGTAGGATTGGGGGCGGTGCCGGAGCGCTACACGGCGGAAGTGTGGGTCCGCGGCAGCACGGCGTACACCACGACATGGGGGAATCGCGCCGGCGTGCGCGGCAACGCCGTCAAAATCTGGGACGTCAGCGCCAATCAACCGCGCCTGGTGGACAGCGTGATCGTCGCCAACGCCACGACGCTGGGCGATGTTCAGCTGTCCGATGACGGGACCGTGATGGTGGTGGCGATCGAATCGAATCCCAACGGCGGCATCGCGCTGTACGCCATGACGAACCCGCGGGCACCGCAACTGCTGCTGCGCACCACCGGGGGCGCGCTGCAGTACGGCGTGCACACCGCGGAGCTGGCGCGGGTGAACGGCGTGCTGTACGCGTTCTGCTCCATCGATCCCGGTAATGGCGTCCCGGCCCGTTTGGTCGTACTCGACCTGACCGTCCCCACCTCCCCGCGGACCGTCTGGTCGCAGGCCTTGGGCGCGCCGCTCATGCACGACGTGTTTGTGCGCGATGGGCTGCTGTTCACCGCCGAATGGGGCGACGGCGTGGGGATCTGGGACATCGGCGCACAGGGCGGATCGGTGGCGGCCCCGCGGTTGCTGGGGCGCGCGCGCACGGTCGGCGGGCAAGCGCACAATGTGTGGTGGCTGCACGATCCCGCCACAGGAAATCGGAAGTACCTGCTCGTGGGTCAGGAGGGCCCCGGCGCCGTCGGGTCGTCGAGCGCGGGGGACGTGCACGTGGTGGACATCAGCGTTCCCTCAGCGCCCGTGGAGGTGGCGGTGTACACGGTGCCCGGCGCCGGCACGCACAATTTTTCCGTGGACGAAGCGCAGGGCTTCGCGTATGTCGCGTATTACAACGGCGGCGTGCGGGTGCTCGATGTGCGGGGCGATCTGGGCAGCTGCACCGCCGCCCAGAAAACCAGCGACGGCCGGTGCGACCTGACCGCGATGGGACGCGAGCGCGCCACCTATGCCGGCCCGGGGGGAGCGCCGGTCTACGTGTGGGGCGTCCACTGGTCGGCCAGCGGCCTGTTTGCCAGCGACATGCTGAGTGGCCTCCTGCGGGCGGGGCCGGCCACACGGTAGCGGCGTTGTCCGCACCTCTCACTACGGGGCCGCTGCCCCTTCCCGCTGGGGCGCCCGAGGGCGAACCTTCCTGCCCATGCGTCGGACCCTCTTTCTCATCGGGGCGCTGCTCCTCGCCCACGTCGCCCTACTCACCGTCCACCCCGCCGGGGCGACGGTGGCTGACACGTCCGACGGTCTGGACATCGGCATCGTATTCGACGTCGGCGGGCGCGGTGACAAGTCGTTCAACGACGGGGCCTACCTCGGCGGCCTGCGGGCGGCCAAGGAGCTGGGGGCCCGCGTCCGCTACATCGAGCCGGGCGAAGGCTCCGACCGCGAAGCCGGGCTGCGCCTGCTCGCGGCGGAAGGGGTCGATCTGGTGGTCGGCGTCGGGTTCATCTTCACCGACGACATCAACCTGCTGGCCAAGGAATACCCCGCCGTCCGCTTCGCCGACGTGGACTACGCGGTGGCCACCGACAGCGTGGGCACTCCGCTGCCCATGCCGGACAACCTGGTGGCCCTCAAGTTCCGCGAGGAGGAAGGGTCGTTCCTCGTGGGCGCGTTGGCGGCGCTCGTAGGCGGCAGCAAGAAGGTCGGGTTCGTGGGCGGGATGGACATTGCGCTCATTCACAAGTTCGAGGCCGGCTACCGCGCCGGCGTGCGGCACGTGTGCCCCGACTGCACGGTGATCGCGAACTACGCCGGCGTGACCCCCGAGGCCTTCCGCAATCCCGGACGCGGCAAGGAGATGGCGCTGGCGATGTACAACCAGGGCGTGCGCGTGATCTTCCACGCCTCGGGCTCCACCGGACTGGGCGTGTTCGAAGCGGCCCGCACCACCGGCCGGCTGGCCATCGGTGTCGATGCCGATCAGTTCAGCGAAGCGCCGGGGCACGTGCTGACGTCGATGGTGAAGGGGATCGATGAGTCGGTGTTCCAAGCGGCCAAGGCGGTGCAGAACGGCACCTTCCGGGGCGGCATTCAGCAGTTCGGGCTGGCCGAACGCGGCGTGGGCTACGTGTACGACGCCAACAACAAAGCCCTCATTCCCGACGCCGTGCGCGCGCGCCTCGACACGCTCACCGCCGACATCGTGGCCGGGCGCATCACCGTGCCGAACACGCGATGACGATGAACAGCCAGGACACGCCGGCCATCCGGATGACGGGCGTCGTCAAGACGTTCGGCGCCGTCGTCGCCAACCGCGATGCGTTTCTCGACGTGGCCCGTGGTGAGATCCACGCACTGGTGGGCGAGAACGGCGCCGGCAAGAGCACGCTGATGCGCGTGCTGGCCGGCATGTATGCGCCCGATGCCGGCACGGTACTGGTGCACGGCGCCGACGTGACGGGGTGGAACACGCAGGCGGCCATCGCAGCCGGCGTCGGCATGGTGCATCAGCACTTCATGCTGGTGCCCACGCTCACGGTGGCGGAAAACGTGGTGCTCGGCGTCGAGCCGCGACGCGGCCTCACGATCGACCGGCAGCGCGCGGTACGCGACGTGGAAGCGCTGTGTGCGCGCTGCGGACTGCACGTGGATCCCACCGCCGTCGTGGCTGACCTGAGCGTAGGCGAAGCGCAGCGCGTCGAGATCCTGAAGGCGCTCTACCGCGGGGCGAAGATTCTCATTCTCGACGAGCCCACCGCAGTGCTGTCGCCGCCGGAAGTGCGCGACCTGTGGACCGTGCTGCGCGCGCTCAAGGCCGACGGTGGCACGGTGATCCTGATTACGCACAAGCTCGACGAAGTCATTGCGGTATCAGACACGATCACGGTGATGCGCGGCGGCATGACGATCTCACGCTTCGCCACCGCCGGTACCACGCCGCGCGAGATCGCGCGCGCGATGGTGGGGCGCGACGTCGCCCTGCCGCTCGATGTGATCACCGGCACCACGACGGCGGACACCGCGGCGCCGGTGGTGCCCGCCGCCGCGAATACAGCCCCGCCCGCGCTGCGCGTGCACGGGCTCTCGGTGCGCTCCGATCGCGGGGCGCGCGCGGTGCACGATCTCAGCTTCGAGATCCGCCCCGGTGAGATTCTCGGGATCGCCGGCGTGGAGGGCAACGGGCAGACGGAGCTGATCGAAGCGATCGCGGGGCTGCGCGCGCTGCAGGCGGGACACATCCACCTGTCTTCGCACGAGGTCAGCGGGCAGTCCGTGCGCGCGCGTGCCGATCTGGGACTCTCGCACATCCCCGAAGACCGGCATCGCCGCGGGCTGATTCTGGACTACAGCATCGCCGACAACCTCATTCTCGGTCGTCAGCATCATTTCGGGACGTTCGGCACCCTCGACGCCGCGCGCATCGCGCAGCACGCCGCCGAGCAGGTGCACCGCTTCGACATCCGCCCGGCGGTGCCATCGCTGCCGGCGCGTGCGCTGTCGGGGGGCAATCAGCAGAAGATCGTCGTGGCGCGCGAGATGGGCCGCGAGTTCAGCGTGCTGCTCGCCGCACAGCCTACGCGCGGAGTGGACGTGGGAGCCATCGAGTTCATTCACGCGCAGCTGCGGGCGGCGCGCGATGCCGGCCGCGCCATCCTGCTGGTGAGCGCGGACCTGCCCGAAGTGCTCGCCCTCTCCGACCGCATCGCCGTGATGTACGGTGGACGGTTCGTGACCGTGCTGCCGGCGGCACAGTGCAGCGCCGAACAGCTGGGTCCGTACATGACGGGAGCGGCGGCATGACCGACGGTACGCAGCGCGGACAACCCGGCGGGCCGCGCCACATGCAGAGCACCAGCGAAGCGCGTGCGGTGGCCGAACTGCCGGCGCGGGCGGGGCTTGGGCTGGCCGGCAGCCTGCTGCCACCGCTGGTGGCGCTGGCCATCGCCGCCGTGGTGGGCGACCTGCTCATCCTGAGCTTCGGCGAAGCGCCGTCGGCGGTGTTCGCGTTGCTGATCGAAGGCACGTGGGGCAACGCGTACGGCATCGGCCAGGTGCTCTACAAAGCCACGACGCTGACTTGCACCGGACTCGCCTTCGCCCTCGCGGCGCGCGCCGGGCTGTTCAACGTGGGCGCTGAGGGGCAACTCGCTGCCGGTGGGTTCGGGGCGGCGGTGCTGGGACTGCTGTTGCCAGCCGGTACGCCGGCGCTGATCGCCGTGCCGCTCTGTCTGCTCGCGGCCATGCTGGTCGGTGCCGGAGTCGGCGCGGTGCCGGGCGCGCTGCGCGCACGGTTCGGGGCGAGCGAAGTGATCGTGACGATCATGCTCAACTTCATCGTGCTCGCGCTGTTGAACTGGCTCGTGTCATCCAAACTGCACGTGCCGGAGACGCTGCATACGCCCGCGATCCACGCCGGCATGGTGCCGCGCTTCGCCGACGGCATTGCGGCGTTCCGCGGCAGTGCGGCGAACTTCACGATCGTGTTTGCCGTGCTCGCCGCGATCGCCAGCTGGTGGTATCTGTTCCGCACCCGCAGCGGCTATGCGCTGCGCGCGGTCGGGCTGCAGCCCGATGCCGCGGAGTACGGCGGCGTCCGCGTCCCCCGCGTGCTGCTGGTGAGCATGGCGCTCTCCGGCGCACTGGCCGGGCTGGGCGGCGTGAACTTCGTGCTCGGCTACAAGGGCTACTACGAGGAAGGGTTCGCCGGCGGCGCCGGATTCCTTGGCATCGCGGTGGCCCTCGTGGGGCGCAATCATCCGCTGGGCATTCTGGGCGCGGCGCTGTTGTTCGCCACCCTCTCGCAGGGCGGACTGGCCGTCAACGCCATCGTCCCCAAGCAGCTCACCGACATTCTCACGGCGGTGGTGATTCTGGCCGTGGCCACGGCCGTGCCGGCGGTGCAGCAGCAGCTGCGCGCCGCGGCCGCCGGCGTGACGGCCGCGTTCTATCGCGATGCACGGCAGGGCGTCTCATGATGGCCCTCGCTTTCTTGCTGCAAACCATCCGGATCGCGATTCCGTATCTGCTCGCCGCCGCCGGCGGTGTGATGTCCGAGCGCGTGGGCGTGATCGCGCTGGGCCTCGAGGGGATGATGCTCGCCGGGGCGTTCGGCGCCGCGCTGGGCAGCTACTACGGCGGCAACGCGTGGGTTGGCCTCGCCGGTGCACTCGTGGGCGGCGCGGTGGTCACGGCGGTGCTGGCGGTCGCCACGCTGCGCTACAAGGCCAATCAGGTGGTGGTCGGAGTCGCGATCAACCTGCTGGTGGTGGCGGCCACCCGTTTCTATCTGCGGCGCATCTTCGACAGCGCGAGCAACTCGCCGCGCGTCGCCGGCTTCGGCGGCGAAGGGGTGGGCGGGCTGTTCGCCAGCTTCGTGAATCCGGTGGTGTGGATGGGACTCGCCGCGCTGCCCGTGCTGGCGTGGGTGTTGTACCGCACGCCGTTCGGGCTGCGCGCGCGCGCCGTGGGCGAGAAGCCCGACGCGGCCGCCTCGCTGGGCGTGGCCGTGACACGGCTCCGGCTGCAGGGGCTACTCATCGCTGGCGCGCTCGCCAGTCTGGGCGGCGCGTATCTGGCCCTCGACCAACATCAGTTCTCAGACAGTATGACGGCGGGGCGTGGCTTCATCGCGCTGGCCGCCGTGATTTTCGGCCGCTGGGAGCCGGTGCGGGTGGGCGTGGCGTGCCTGCTCTTCGCGGGCGCCGAGACGCTCCAGATCCAGCTGCAGGGTTCACAAATGATTCCGAGTCAATTCGTGGAGATGATCCCGTACGTGCTGACCATCATCGCCGTGGCGGGCGTCGTGGGGCGCAGTGTGGCCCCGGCCGCGCTGGGCAAGACCGAATGACGACGGGCCGCGCGATCCGGGCCATTCCGCTGCGCCACGGATGACGGCACCCGAGGTGAGTACCGACGAGTATCCGAACGACGGCGGGAAGAGCGCGTTCGGCAAGCTCACGGTGTTGATGATCACGGCCTTCATCGACATGCTCGGCATGTTGATGATCCTGCCGCTGCTCCCCTTCTACGCGAAGGATCTGGGCGCCGGCGGCCTCGTGGTGGGACTGCTGGTCAGTTCGTTCAGCGTGGCGCAGCTCCTGAGCGCGCCCATGTGGGGACGGTTCAGCGACAAGCATGGCCGGCGCCCGGCGCTCATGGTCGGTCTCGCCGCCAGTGCGCTGGCCTACGTGGTGTTCGCCTACGCCGACTCGCTGTGGCTGCTGCTGCTCTCACGCATCGTGCAGGGTGCCGGCGGCGGCACGGTAAGCGTGATTCAGGCCTACGTGGCCGATGCCACGCGGCCGGAAGACCGCGCCAAGAGCCTCGGGTGGCTCTCGGCCGCCACCAACGCCGGTGTCGCGATTGGCCCGGTGATCGGCAGCTGGGTGCAGCACTGGGGACCCCATACCCCGGGGCTGATGGCGGCCGGACTGTGCCTGCTGAATATCGTCTTCGCCTCGAGGTACCTCACCGAAGTCCGCAAGCCGCTCGCCGACAACGCCGACGGCTCGAAGCCGGTGCGCAAGGGATCGCGCGAAGCGGTGATGCGCGTGATCACGCACCCCAGCGAACCGGCCTCGCGTCTGATCCTGATCTACGCGATCGCGATCGGGGCCTTCCAGGGCACCACCGCCATTCTCGCGCTGTTCCTCGCCGCGCGATTCGATGTGACCAAAGATACGATCGGCTTCTTCTTCATGTACCTCGGCGTCCTCAGCGTCGTGGTGCGCGCGCTGTTCCTGGGCCGCATCGTCGACTATTTCGGCGAAGCCCGGCTGAGCCGCTACGGCGTGATGTTCCTCGCCGCGGGGCTGCTCGGGCTGTCGTTCGCGCCCAATCTGCCGGTGCTGGCACTGGCCGTGGGACTGCTGCCGCTGGGCACCGCGTTCACCTTCCCTTGCGTCACGGCCATGCTCTCCCGCGTCGTCGCGGGATCGGAGCGCGGGTTGTACATGGGTGTCCAGCAAACGTACGGCGGCATCACGCGCGTCGGCTTCCCGATCGCCCTCGGGTTTGCGTTCGATACGTTTGGGCAGCAGAGCCCGTTCTGGATCAGCGCGACTCTGGTGATGGCGACGCTGTTGATGGGGCGGGATATGGAGTTATATGCCCCTCGGGCGGTGAAGGCTTCGTAACAGCGCTTTGGGCTTTGCTTGGGGCTGTCGGCCGTGGGCCGTGGGCCGTGGGCCGTGGGCCGTGGGCCGTGGGCCGTGGGCCGTGGGCCCTGAGCCATGGCCCGTGGGTGGCGCAGCGCGGTTGCCCCACGGCCCAGGGCGCATGGCCCACGGCAGACAGCCGATAGCCCCAAGCCCCAAGCCTCGAGAACCCACAGCCCAACCCTGCCCCATGCCTGATCGCCGTCTTTCCCTCTCTGTCCTCTCCCTCTCCCTCCTCGCGACCTCGGCGTTCGCAATCCATCGCCCCGGCACGATGCAGCCGCCGCCGGCCGATGTGATCTACCTGAACGGTCGCATCCTCACCGTCGACGCCACCGATCGCGTGGCGCAGGCCGTCGCGGTGGCAGGGAATCGCATCGTGGCGGTGGGCACGAACGCCGACGCAGAGCGTGCGGCCGCGCCCAACGCGCGACGGGTCGATCTGCGCGGGCGCACGATGACGCCCGGGTTGCTCGACGCGCATGTGCATTTCTCAGGTAGTGGCGCCGATCAGATTTTCGTGATCGACCTGAGCTACCCCAACGTGAAGAGCGTTGCCGACGCGGCAGCGGCCGTGCGGGCGAAAGCGGCCACGCTGCCCAAGGGCACCTGGATTCAAGGACGGGGCTGGGATGAAGGCAAGCTGGCCGAACGTCGCCTGCTGACGGCACGGGACCTCGATGCCGCGTCGCCCGATCATCCGGTATACCTCACGCAAACCACCGGACACTACGGCGTGGCCAACAGCGTCGCGTTGCGCCTCGCGGGCATCACGAACACCACCCCCGATCCGCCGGCCGGCACGATCGATCGCACCCCCGACGGATCACCCACGGGTGTGCTGAAGGAAGGCGCGCAGTCGTTGGTGCGGCGTCTCATTCCGCCGCGCACGGTGGCGCAGACGGAGCGCGGCATTCGTGAAATGGTGAAGGCGTTCAACGCCGAGGGGATGACGGGCGGCAAGGACCCCGGCATTTCGTCGCAGACGTGGGAGCTGTACCGGAAGATCATGGCCGACGACTCGCTCACCGTGCGCATCTTCGCACTCTGGAGCGGCGGGCGCTCGGTGGAGGGGGCGACGCGCGTGATCGCCGAGCATGCGGCGACGAGCCGGCCGTACGAGAGCACCGGCGACGACCGGCTCATCTCCGGTGGCGTGAAGCTCTACATCGACGGCTCCGGCGGCGCACGCACGGCGTGGCTGTACGACGACTGGAACATGGGGTATCGCGACGTGGATCGCGGCAACCGCGGGTATCCCACGTCGAACGCCGACACGATCCGGCTGCTGATTCGCCAGTATCACGACGCCGGGATGCACGTGTCGGTGCACTCGATCGGCGACCGTGGCATCGACTGGGTGATGGACAGCTACGACCAGGCCATGCGCGAGAATCCGAAGCGCGGCCTGCGGCATGGCATCATCCACGCCAACATCCCGAGCGATCACGCGATCGCCGTGATGGCCAAGCTGCAGCGCGAGATGGACGCGGGGTATCCCGAACCGTCGGCCTCGTTCAACTGGTGGCTGGGCGACAGCTACGCCGGCAACTTCGGTGAGAAGCGGGCCCTGCGTCTCAACCCGTTCAACACCTACCGCAAGAACGGCATGACGTGGGCGAACGGCTCCGACTTCGGCGTCACGCCGTTTGCCGCGCGGTATGGCATCTGGTCGGCCGTCGCGCGCGAGACCCTGCTGGGGACCTACGGCGCCACGCCATTCGGCACGGCGGAGTCGGTGAACGTGCAGACGGCGCTGCGCGCGGTCACGATCTGGGCCGCGCGGCAGATGTTTCTCGATACCAAGATCGGGTCGATCGAGGTGGGGAAATATGCGGATCTCGCCGTGTGGGACCGCGATTTTTACACGGTTCCGACGGCGGCGATCAAGGACGCGAAGTGTCTCATGACGGTCTTCAACGGCAAGGTGGTGTACCGGGCCAACGGGACCGCTTGGTAGGGTGCGGCCTTAACACCCGCGTGCAGCCTCCGTCTTCCGGACGGTGACCTCCTTCCCTCTCGTCCTCCGAACCATGATGGGCGCCGCGATATGAAGCAGCCTCCGATGCACGGCACCGCATCACGCTGGCGGTGCCTCGTGGTCCTCCTCGCGGTCGCCGCCTGCGGCGGCGGCTCCGACGCGCCGACATCCAGCACCACCACGCCGCCGCGCGACACGGTCGTCACGACGCCCACTCCGGCGCCGTCCACGGTCCCCAACGTCGTCTTCATTCTGGGCGAAGCGCAGGGGTGGACCAGCTCGTCGGTGCAGATGGATCCCGCCCTCCCCACGTCGAAGCACCCGTTGCTGCGCACGCCGGGGCTCGACCGGCTGGCGGCCGAGGGGATGCGCTACACGAACTTCTATGCGCCGTCGCCGCGCTGCACGCCGTCGCGGGCGGCGTACTTCACCGGCCACAGCCCGGCGCAGTTGCGCATCACGTTCGTGAAGGACCAGACCGACGGCGTGAACCCGAACTCCACGCTGGTCACGCCGATTTCGATCACCGATCTCCCCACGTCGATCCCGACCATCGGCTCGCTGCTGCGCGCCTCGGGGTACGCCACGGCACACTTCGGCAAGTGGCACGTGGGGCGCACCGATCCATCGGCGTACGGCTTCGACGAGTCCGACGGCCCCACGAACAACGGCGGCATGCTGAACGTGGTGCATCCGAATCCGGCCGAGAGCTACGGGCTCACATCGCGCGCGATCGACTTCATGAAGCGGCAGGTGCGGGCGCGGAAGCCGTTCTACGTGCAGCTGTCGCACTATGCGGGTAACGCGGTCGATGACGTGCTCCCCGCCACCTACGCCGCGGCGCGCGCGCAGCTGGCCGGCGCGGCGGACAACAGCGTCGGCGTGGCCGCCACCACGCTCGAGATGGACAACACCATCCGGCAGGTGCAGGCCGCCCTCGACTCGCTCGGCATTACCGGGTCCACCTACGTGATCTTCACGTCCGATCACGGACAGCAGGGGGCGACGGCCAATCCACCGCTCACGTGGGGCAAAGGCACGGTGTGGGAAGGCGGTGTCCGCGTCCCACTGTTGATCTCCGGCCCGGGTATTCCCCGCGGCAGCAGTTCACGCGTGCAGGCCAGCGGCGTGGATCTCGTGCCCACCATTCTCGATCTCGTGGGCCGTCCCCTCAGCGCCGCAGTGCGCGACATCGAAGGCGGAAGTCTCAAGACCGTGCTCACAAGCGGTGGCACCGGCACCGTGGTACGCCCGGCCAGCGAATTCGTGGTGCACTTTCCGCATTACGACTTCGACCCCATCGGGCCGGCGTCGACGATCCTGTCGGGGAACTACAAGCTGATCCGCGCCTACGAAGACAATTCGCTGCGCCTGTTCGATCTGGGGACCGATCTGGCCGAGCGGAACGATCTGGCGCGCACCCTGCCGGCGAAGGTAACGGAGTTGAACGGCAAGCTGACGAGTTATCTCACGGCGGTGGGTGCCCAGCTTCCCACGCGGAAGTAGCCGCCGCACCAGACGTCGAACCCACCACCCAAGACCCACGACCCACCACCTCAAGCCCGCAGCCCGCAGCCCACAGCCCACAGCCCACAGCCGCTGTTCCGTCGCGTCGCAGTTCTACTCCGTATCCGGTGCATTCCCACCATGCGTTTTCGTTTCCTGCTCGCCCTCCTCGCGGCCTCCGCGTCCGCCGCCTCCGCTTCCGCCGCCGCCGCCCAGTCCCCCCGCCCCATCCGCAGCGCCGACATCTATCGCCTGCGTGACGTCGGCGCGGGGCGACTTTCGCCCGACGGCGCCTGGATCGCCTACACCGTCACCACCGTCGACTCGGCGAAAGACAAGAGCGACAGCGACGTCTGGATGGTGAACTACGAGGGCACCCGCACCATCCGCATGACGAGCTCCCCGGAAGGGGAAAGCAATCCGCGGTGGAGCCCCGACAATCGCTATCTCAGCTTCGTGTCGGGACGCTACGAGTCGAAGGGGGGACAGGTGTGGCTGCTGGATCGGGCCGGCGGTGACGCGGTGCGCTTGACTGATCTGAAGGGCGGGGTGGGCGAATACGAGTGGTCGCCCGACGGCACCCGACTGGCCGTGGTGTCGCACGACCCCGACCCCGAGGAGTCCAAGCCCGATTCGCTGAAGACGAAGAATCCGAAGCCGATCGTGCTCGACCGCTACGCCTTCAAGCGCGACAACACCGGCTATCTCGATCGTCTCCGCGATCACGTGTACATCGTGGACGTGGCGACGAAAAAGGCCGTGCAGATCACGACCGGCGACTTCGACGATCAGTCGGTGCGGTGGTCCCCCGACGGCAAGCGCCTCGCGTTCGTGAGTGAGCGCAGCGGCACCGACCCCGATCGGGCCAACAATTCCGATCTCTACGTGGTTGACGCGGCGCCGGGCGCCACGCCGGTGAAACTCACCACGTGGAGCGGCCCCGACGCCAACCCCGTGTGGAGCCCCGATGGGCAGTTCATCGCCTATCTGCAGGGGAGTGAGCCGCAGCTGTCGGCGTACACGCAGAACACGATCGCGGTGGTGCCGAGTGCCGGTGGACCGGCGCGTCTGATGGCGACGTCGTTGGACCGCGATGTGAGTGCGCTCACGTGGACTGCCGATGGCACGACGCTGCGGTTCCTGCTGGGCGACGACCGTGCCGTGCATCTGGCGACCGTCCCTGCCGCCGGCGGCACCGTCACGCGTCTCCTCGAGGGACGCCGTGCGGTCTCGTCGTACGATGCGTCGTCCACGGGGCGTGTGGTGTTGAACACCGCCACCGCGACGCGCTCGGGCGAAGTGTACGCCTTCGAGAACGGCACGCTGCGCGCCCTCACACATGTGAACGACTCGATCTTCACCGCGTTGTCGCTGGGCACCACCGACGACGTGCAGTTCAAGAACAAGGACGGCCTCACCGTGGGTGCGTTGCTGGTGAAGCCGGCCGGCTTCGACGCGAGCAAGAAGTATCCGCTCATGCTGCGTATTCACGGCGGTCCGAACGGCCAGGACCAGCACGCGTTCTCCTTCGAGCGTGAGCTGTTCGCCGCGAACGGCTACCTCGTGCTGGCGGTGAACTATCGCGGCAGCTCGGGACGTGGGCAGGCGTGGAAGAAGGCCATCTTCGCCGACTGGGGGAACAAGGAAGTGCAAGATCTCATGGCCGGCGTGGATCACGTGATCGCCATGGGCATCGTGGACACCACCCGCATGGGCATCGGCGGCTGGAGCTACGGCGGCATTCTCACCGACTACACCATCGCGACCACCTCACGCTTCAAAGCCGCCACCAGCGGTGCCGGCAGTGCGCTGCAAACCACGATGTACGGCAGCGACCAGTACATCTACCAGTACGAAAACGAACTCGGCGCGCCGTGGAAGAATCCGAAGCTGTGGGAGAAGCTGTCGTACCCCTTCTGGCACGCCGACCGCATCACCACGCCCACGATGTTCCTCGGTGGCGAGAAGGACTTCAACGTCCCCATCGCCGGCGGCGAGCAGATGTATCAGGCGCTCAAGTCACTCGGCGTGCCGACGCAGATGATCGTGTATCCCGGGCAGTTCCACGGGATCTCACGACCGAGTTTCGTGAAGGACCGGTATGACCGGTATGTGGGATGGTACGCGAAGTACTTGATGGGAGTGACGCAGTAGGGGCGCGCCAGGCCGCGTGGTGCGTTAGGCGCTCGCGGTGGTGATACGCGAGCGCAGGAATTCAGGCGCGAAGTCGGCGCCACAGGGCCAGACGACCGTGTGCAGCATCGGGTCGAGCTGACCGGCGGCGAAGTGCGCCGGATCCTTGAGCGGCTCGAACACGGGCGCGTCGAGATCATCACGCAGGTCGGCGACACCCTCGGCGCCGTCATTGAAGCGGAGCCAGAGTCGGTAGGCGGAGACGACACGCGCGTCGGTGACGTGGAGAATGGCGGGGACGATGACGGACATGGGGGCTGGTAGCAGGAAACGAAGATGTGAAATGAACGACCGAGGAGCGCGCCGTCAACGCAGAACGCG
>CANJOX010000021.1 GCA_947475795.1 Gemmatimonadota bacterium | reverse complement strand
TGGAGCAGGCGCAGGGGCTGCTGGGCACCCTCGACGGCTCCTCGCGCCGCATTGTGCTCCTCACCGACGGGCACGCCAATCACGGGATCACCGAGCCGTCCACGCTGGTGGAGCTGGCGCGGACGGCACGCGCACTGGGGATCACCACCACCACGATCGGGGTGGGTGACGGCTACGACGACGCGCTGCTGCGCGCCATGGCCGACGCCGGCGGCGGCAACAGCTGGTACGTGGAGCGTCCCGATCAGGCGCAGGACGTGCTGGCCGAGGAGCTGGGGAACCTGCTCTCCGTGTCGGCGCAGGGGCTGTCGGTCACGCTGACGCTGGAGCACGCGGTGAGCGTGTTCGCGCTGCACGCGAACTGGCCGTGTGAGCGCCCCACGCCGCAGACGTTCACCTTCGACCTGGGTGACCTGTACGCCAGCGAGGCGAAGCCGGTGCTGCTGGAGCTGTTCGTGTCGGCGGCCCAGCTCGAGGCGCTGTCCACCGCCGGCGGATCCATCGCGACGCTTCGCGTGGCCGCCGACGTGTTGCTCGACGGCGGGGGGGTGGAGCATCGCGCGGTCACGCTCGGCGTCGCTGCCACGCTCGAGGGGCAGTCGTCCATGGTGCCGGCGGTGGAGCACGCGATCCTGCTGGCGCGCGCCGCGCAGGCGCGGGAAGAGGCCGCGCGGCAGCAGCGCGCGGGGAACGCCGAGCGCGCGCGGGCACTCATGGAGGGCATGAGCGACACGCTGGCGTCGAGCCCGCTCGCGGCCGACGCCGAGTACGGCCACGACCTGCGGAGTCAGGAAAGCGACCTGCGCGTGCTCGGGACGCGCTATGCCGAGGGGACGTTCGGGGAGATGGAGGCCAAGTACCAGATGCAGCGCAGCCACAACGCCCGGCGCGGCAAGCGGCAGTACGACCAGCGGCTGTCCCGTCAGTCGCTCGAGGACCCCGCGGCCACACCCGACGACCCGGACGCGGTGCCCTGACGGGGGCCCGTGACGCGGGCGGCGGACCGGCCGCGGGTGGCGTGCGCGGGCGTACATTGCCGTCAGCGCTCCGCACACCCGCGCGCCGGTCTTTCCGTCCTTTCCGTACAAGGGGCCTCCGATGTGGTTCGTCCGCCTTCGTCCCATCACGGTGTTGCTGGCCGTGATGCTCCCCGCCGTCGCGGCACCGGCGCGCGCGCAAGCTCCCGCTGCGGAGCCCGCACCGTCGCCGGCACGCGCCACGCTCGCGCGCTCCACCCTCGGCGTGAGCGTGCGCGTGCATGGGATCGCGGGGCGGATGAACACCGACATCCATCCGGGAGCGGGTGGTCACGCCGCCACCGGTGTGGGGGGCGAAGTCGCCTACGGGGCCTCGCCGCGCCTCACGTTGTTCGGCGGCGTCTCCAACATGGCGTCCACGTCGTCCACGAGCGCGGTGTCCACGGACTATACGATCCGTCAGGGCGACATCGGACTGCGCTGGATGACGCATCCCGGTGCGCGCGTGCGTCCGTTTGCCGAGGCGGCGCTGGCGGTGCGGCGGCTGGCCTTCACGCTCGGCGACGGTGATCCACGGGATTACACGGCGTTCAACGGCGGCGCGACGGTGGCGCTGGGTGTGATGCTCTTCCAGACCGACCGCGTGTCGTTGGAGGGCGCCGCCACCTACACGGGCGGCACCTTCAGCACGTGGAAAGTGGACGGCGAGCCGCAGCCGATTGCCGCGATGGCGTCATCCACGCTCGGCGTGCGGGTGGGCGCGCGATACTGGTTTCAGAAGTAGCACGCGCCGCGCTCCTCATTTCACCAGCACTTCGATCCCCAACAGGCCAAGCGAATTGGTACAGTATTCGACCCCGGGCGCGCGCAGCGTGGTGTCCGCCACGCACGGGTAGTGTCCGGGGGCGAAGCTGAAGCTCCAGCCGTCCGCGAAGGCGAGCAGCGTCGTGATCACCCCCGTCCGGTTGGCTTCGCGGATCACGCTGTCGGGGAGTGTGGCGAGGTCATTGCCGTCGCCCCACACCGGCGTCTTCGTGGTCCAGTTGGTGCGCGACAAAATGAAGCCGCCCTGATCCTCCGCGGCGATTGCCAGCAGGATCCAGTAGTGTCCGGGCGCTGTTGGTGCCACGAGATCGACCGGCACATCGACCACGTTGTCTTGCGCGGGGGTGGCGAGCTGCAGGATATCCTCACCCACGAGGGCCGGGTCGCCCCACGTGGGCGTCATCGCCAGCCACACCGACGCGGCGCGCCAGTGCGAGTTGTACTGCATCTGGATGACGCCGCTGATCGGCGCCCCCGGGGCCACGGTAATGCCGGCGTGATCGCCCTGCACGGGCTGTCCGGCGAGTTGCCCATCAAGCACCCGCAACGGGCGGGCCGCCTCGAGCCGCGCGTTGCCCGCGTGTATGGCGATCCGGACGTCGGTGGTGCGATAGCCCTCGGCCTCGAAACGCAGGGTGACGACGCTGTCGCGGGTGCGCAGCCGGAGGGCGCCGAAGCTGGCCACGCCTGACGAATCAAACCGGGCGCTGCCACCCGCGAGAATCTCCGCGTTCCCGGCCGGCACGATGATACGCACCGCGGTACTGTCGCCGGCGACCCGGCGACGTGGCACGCTCGATCGGGCGATGAGCGGCACCGTGAACCGGTAGGTATCGGGTCCATACACTTTGGCCAGCTCGGTGAGCATGATCCCCTGGGGCACCACCAGCACCGGCAGCCGCGTCGCCATCCACGCGCCGACCCCACCCAGCATCAGCAGCAGCCCAATGGCGGCCATCGTCACCCGCGGCAGGGTACGCGCCGAGCGCCGCCACCAGGGGACCGCGCGCACCAGGATGTCCACATCGTGCGACCCGATGCGGGCCCCCACGATATCGGCGGCCAGATCCCGCGCGTGCCGTGGATCGTGCGAGCGGCGCGCGCGGGCGACGATGCGCGCAAACACGGCGGCGGCCCGCGCCTCGAGCCGGGCGCTCAGGAAGTGACGGATGGCCACGATCGCGTTCGCGCTGTGCCCCTCGGCGAGCATCGCCTCACCCAGCGCGGCGTGCATGGCGTCCTGCTCGTGGTCCGTGCTCAGCGCGATCATGCGCTCGAGAATGAGATCGTGCGACGGTTGCCACGTGTCGCCGGTCGAGGTCACCAGCCCCTTGGCTTCGAGCACCGCGAGCGCGTCGGGGAGCTGCGACGCCACGAGCTGCGGCGTGGCCGCCTGCATCACCCGCAGCGGCAACGACGTGCCGGCCAGCGCCAACGCCAGCAGTACGCTGCGTTCGCGGACCGTGCAGCCGAGCAGGCGATGATCGAGCGGCGAGGTGACCATGACGTCGGTACACGCCTGTGCCCAGTCGGGCGACGTCCACGCGCCCTCGTGCTCCGTCAGCCACCCTTTTTCGACGGCCAGCGACAGCCGTTCCATGACCTGTTGCGGCACACCGCCGGCGCCGTCGGCGAGTTGCTGTACGAAGCGGTCGGCCTCCGGATGCTGAGGCCACACACCGCAGCTGCGGACCGCGGCGATCGTGGCGTCGCGATCGAGCGGGAGCAACGGAACGCGCGTTTCGCGCGGGTGCGTGAGAAAGTCGGTCGCGATCCCGCGGGCGGCCGCGACCACCAGCAACGGCAGATCGACCGCGCGCGCCACCACCGACGCCAGCAGCTGCCGTGAGGCGGCGTCGCACCAATGCAGGTCGTCGAAGAAGAGCGCGAGGGGCTGCTGCTCGGTGATGGCCGACAGCAGATCGAACAGCGCAAAGGCGCGGCGGCGGGTGGCTTCGCCGTCGTCGTGTGTGGAGGCAGCGACTTTAAACAGCGTGGCCAGCCCGGGGTCGAGGGCCACCAGCTCCCGCGCGCTCACCGGGTCGACGCCCACGGCGCCGGGGAGCTGCGCGAGGGCGCGCGCCATCTGCGCGGCCAGACTGAACGGAATGTCGCGCTCGCCGGGGTTGGCACGGATGACGAGCGCGCAGGCGTCACCGGTCGCGCACCGCGCCGCCACCGCCGACAGCAGTCGGCTCTTGCCGATGCCCGCCACGCCGGTGACGATGACCGCGTGCGTCTCCCCCTGCTGCGCGCGCTTCCACGCGCGCAATAGCGTGGCGAAGACCGCGTCGCGTCCGGTGAGGTCCATGGTCAACGCAGGGCGCTGCTCCGCGGCCTCCGCCACCGCCGCCTCGTGTGCGTCGCTGCGGGCCCGGGCGATCAGCGCCACGGCCGAGGCCACGGCACTGCCACTCAGGTCGGCCAGTCGCTGCTCCAGCGCCTCGGCGGCGCGGCGGGCCGCGATGCGGTCGCCCGCCGCCAGATACGCCGTGGTGGCAATCCGGTAGGTGGTCGGTGCGTCGCCCGCTACGCCAGTGAGCCGGTCCAGCATGGCCCGCGCGGCGGCATGGCGCCCGCTCGCGCTCAGCTCCACGACGGCCGGTTCGACCAGCTTGAGCAGCATCTGTTCGAGCCGGTACCGCTCGCCGGCCACCCACTCCTCGAACTCGTCGCCGCCGCTCGCCAGCGTGGCGGCGGGGAGAAAGGGTCCGCCGTACGCCGCCAGCGCCGCCGCGACATCGCCCCGCTGGACGGCGGACACGAACTGCGCGCGATCGGTGACCAGTGCCGGCCCGAGCGCCACCATGGCCTCGTCGGTGGTGTCCACGGCCTCGCCCATGGTGCGCCGCAGACGCCACAGCGCCTGCCGCACGTTCTGGCGCTGCCGGTCGACCGGCGCGTCCCCCCAGAACATCCCGGCCAGCGCATCACGGCCATGCCGCTGACTGGGCGAGCAGGCGCAGTAGGCCAGCATGGCCAGGGGTTTGCCAGGGCCGAGCACGCGGGCGCCCGGGCTCCCGTCCGCACCGGCGGCGAGCAGTTCGAATCCGCCCAGGGTGCGGAGGAGGAATGCCCCCGCGTCGGGATTGATGGCGTTGGGTGACGGCGATTGCGCGATTGTCATTGCTCAGAACGGTACAAAACCACCGTCTCACCGCCGTCTCACGGCCGTCGAAGCGTGCAAAATGCTACCTGGGACGCTCCAGAAAGGCGCGCATGCGCCGGTGGCGCTCGTCGCTCGACGCCAGCGCACGGAACGACGCCTGTTCGGCCTGCACCCCGTCGGCCAGCGGCGTCTCGAACGCCAGCAGCACCGCGTGCCGCGCGAGACGGGTGGCCGCGCGCGGTTGCGACGCGATGCGACGGGCAATTGCCGTGGCGCGGGCCAGCGCGTCACCGGCGGCCACCATTTCGGACACGATGCCCGACCGCAGCGCCGCCGCGGCGTCGATGGGGTCGCCGGTGAGCACCAGTTGCATGGCCACCGACTTGCCGGCGCTACGCGCCAGCCGCTGGGTACCGCCCGCCCCCGGCATCCACCCCAGCGTGATCTCCGGCTGCCCGAAGCGGGCGCCGCTGCCGGCAATGGCGATGTCGCAGCTCAGCACCAGCTCGCACCCGCCCCCCAGCGCCAGCCCCTCCACGGCCGCGACCATGGGGCACCCCGACGCCCAGATCCGGCGCCAGGCCTCGGTGCGTGGATGCTGCGCCAGCGCCGGACCGTTCAGCGCGATCATCTCGGCGATGTCCGCGCCGGCCGCGAACGCCTTCTCCCCGCCGGCCAGCACGATGCAGCGCACGGCCTCGTCGCGGTCGGCCGCCGTGATGGCATCGGCCAGCTCGATCATGGTCTGATGACGCAACGCGTTGCGCGCCTCGGGGCGGGCGATCGTGATCGTCACGACCCCGTCGTCCACGGCGCTGATGCGCAGGTCGGCGGGGGCGGCGCCCGCGCTTGGGGGCATGTCCTCCACGCTCACGCCGACACGCCGGCTGGTGGCGCGTCGTCGGGCACGATGGCGGTGGCCTCGATTTCCACCAGCGCCCCGGCTTCCATCAGCGCGCACACCTGCACCGCCGACATGGCCGGGTAGTGCCGGCCGATGATGTCGCGGTACGCCTCGCCCAGAGCGGCGCCGCTGGCGCGGTAGGCCTCGCGGTCGGTCACGTACCACGTGAGCCGCACGAGGTGCTCGGGGCCCGCGTGGTCACACGCCAGCACGGCGAGGATGTTGTGCAGCGCCTGCCGTGCCTGCGCCACGAAGTCGGTGCTCACCAGCTGTTCGTTGGCATCCCAGCCGATCTGTCCCGCCACGTGAATGGTGCGTCCACGCGCCGAGACGCCGTTGGCATAGCCGCGCGGGCGCGGCCAGGTGGCCGGTTGCAGGGTGCGGTGCATCAGGTGGTCTCCTTGAGGCGGAAGCGCTGCAGCTTGCCGGTGTCGGTTTTGGGCAACGCGGTCACGAAGTGCAGCTGCCGGGGATACTTGTACGGCGCGATGGTGGCTTTCACGTGATCCTGCAGCGCGCGCACCAGGGCGGCGTCCCCGTCGATGCCGGCGCGCAGCACGACGTACGCCGACACCACCTGGCCGCGCTCCGCATCGGGCTGTCCCACCACCGCGCACTCGGCCACGGCGGCATGCTGCAGCAACGCGCCTTCCACCTCGGGGGCGCCGATGTTGTAGCCGGCCGAAATGATGAGATCGTCGGTGCGCGACGTGAAGTACACGTAGCCGTCGGCGTCCATGGTGCAGGCGTCGCCGGTGAGATTCCAGCCGTGCTGCACGTAGGTGGTTTGCCGTGCGTCGGCGAGGTAGCGGCATCCCGTGGGTCCCCGCACGGCCAGTCGCCCCACCGTGCCGGTCGGCACCGGCTGCAGGTTGTCGTCCAGCACCGCCACCTCGTAGCCGGGAACGGCGCGGCCGATCGCACCGCGCCGCCAGTCGGCACCGGCCGCGCCGACGAAGATGTGGATCAGCTCCGTAGCGCCGATGCCATCGAGCATCTCGATGCCGGTGGCGTCGCGCCAGAGGGTGCGGGTGGCATCGGGGAGCGCCTCGCCCGCCGACACGCACACGCGCAGCGATGACGTGTCGAAGCGCCCGGGCGCGGCGGCGACAGCCAGCGCCATGTGCCGGTAGAACGTGGGGGCCGTGAAGCTGATCGTGGCCCGCGTCGCGGCGATGGTGTCGAGCAGCGATTCCGGCGTGGCCTTCTCCAGCAGTACCACCGAAGCGCGCGCCGCCATGGGAAAGCACACCAGCCCACCCAGGCCGAAGGTGAAGGCGATGGGCGGCGTGCCGATGCAGCGGTCATCGGCGCGGATGTCGAGCAGGTGGCGCGCCACGCCATGGCACATGGCCATGACATCGCGATGAAAGTGCAGGCACCCTTTGGGGACGCCGGTCGTGCCCGACGTGAACGCGATGAGGGCCACGTCGTCGCTCGCCGTGGCGCAGGCCGCGAAGGGGGCGGTGTGCTGCGCCATCGCGCGCTCCAAGCCGTCGGCGCCCTCGCCACCCCAGCAGCGTACCGCGTGCAGCCCCGGCATGCCGGCCGCTGCACTGGCCAGATCATCCAGCAGGCGCACGTCGCACAGCGCCGCGTTGCACTGCGATCGTTCCATGACCGTGCGCAGTTCGCCCGCCCGCAGCATCGGCATGGTGGTCACGGCCACCATGCCGGCCTTGAGCGTGGCCAACCACACCACCGTCATCCAGCGGCCATTGAAGCCGCGCGCGAGCACGCGGTTGCCCGATACGAGTGCGAGATCGTGCACCAGCACGTGTGCGAGCGCGTCGACCTGCGCCTGCAGCTGCGCGTAGGTGGTTTCCTCCCAGCCGCCCCGGCCGTCGGGGGTGACGAGCGCCACGCGATCGCCGAACCCCTCGGCCACGGCGCGGTCCAGCAGCTCCACGGCAGCATTGAGACGTGGGGGGGCGTGATACACGCCGTCGAGGTGCAGCACCGGCCACTGGTCAGCGGGCGGCAACTGCGCGCGGGCGAATCCGTCGCGCATACCACTGGGGTGCAGCATCAGCGGGGTGGGTGTCGTCATGGCATCATCTCAGACGGCACGATGGGATTTCAACGATTCGCGCCCCACGAGGAGGCGCTGCACTTCAGTGGCCCCTTCGTAGATGCGCAGCGCCCGGACGTCTCGGTACAGCCGCTCCACCATCTCTCCCACGCGCACGCCGCGTCCGCCGTGCAGCTGCAGCGCGCGGTCGATGATCTGCTGCGCGAGTTCGGTGGCGCCCAGTTTGGCCTTCGCGGCCACGCCGGTGCTGCGTCCGGGCTGGGTATCACGGTGCCACGCCGCGCGGTACGTGAGCAGTGCCGCCGCGTCGAGATCGGTGGCCATATCGCCCAGCATCGCCTGCGCCAACGGTTGGGCACCGAGTGTGGCGCCGAACATCGCGCGCGTGTCGGCGTGCTGCAGGGCCTCGTGCATCGCACGCCGCGCAAAGCCGGTCGCCGCCGCGGCCACCGACACGCGGAAGATGTCGAGCGTGCGCATGGCGAGGGCAAAGCCTTCGCCTTCGACGCCCAGCAGCGCATCGTGCGGCACCACGCACGTATCAAACGACAGCCGCGCGAGCGGATGCGGCGACATCACCGTGATGCGTTCCGCCACGCGGAGCCCCGGCGTATCGGCCCGCACCAGAAACGCACTGATCCCCTTGGCGCCGGTGGGCTCGCTGCCGCTGCGCGCGAACACGCAGTAAAAGTCGGCGATGCCGCCGTTGGAGATCCACGTCTTTTCGCCGTCGAGTTGCCAGCCGGCCTCCGTGCGCGTGGCGCGCAGTCGCATCGCGCCGGCATCCGATCCGGCGTCGGGTTCCGACAGCGCAAAGGCGGCAATGGCGTGGCCTGATGCCACCCGGGGCAACCATTCGGCGCGCATGGCCTCGCTGCCGCCCAGTGTGATCGCGCCCGAGCCCAGCCCCTGCATGGCGAAGGCGAAGTCGGCGAGGCCATCATGCGCGGCCAGTGCTTCGCGCACAACACACAACGCGCGCGAGTCGAGCGTGGGGAGCGCGCCGCCCCACGGTTCCGGCACGCAGTAGCGGAGCCACCCCGCCGCGCCCAGCCGGCGCACCCACGCGCGGCAGGCGTCGTCGACCTCGGCCTCACTGCTGACCGTGGGCTCGGTGCCCTGTGCCGCCGTCCACTCGGTAACCGCTGTCGCGAGGGCACGATGCGTGTCGTCGAAGAACGGCCAGGCCAGATGATCGATCGCGGCGTGCATGATCAGTTCCCCTCGAACACGGGGGACTGCTTGGCCGCGAAGGCCTCAAAGGCCCGCCGGAAGTCCTGCGTGCCCATGCACAGCGCCTGCGCCTGCGCTTCCATCTCGATGGCCTGATCGACCGACACGTTCCACTCCTGTTGCAGCATGGTCTTCGTCATGCTGTGCGCGAACGCCGGGCCGTTGGCGAGATCGCCGGCGCGCGCGATGGCCTCGGCCAGCAGCACGTCGCGCTCGACGATGGTGTTGTAGAAGCCCCACCGCTCACCCTCGGCGGCGTCCATCGCGCGGCCGGTGTACAGCAGCTCCGACGCGCGCCCCTGTCCGATGATGCGCGGCAGCAGGGCACAGGCCCCCATGTCGCAACCGGCCAGCCCCACACGCGAAAACAGAAACGCGGTGCGGGCCTGCGGTGTCGCGAGACGCATATCCGACGCCATGGCGAGAATCGCCCCGGCCCCGGCGCACACACCGTCCACGGCGGCGATAATCGGCTGCGGGCAGGCACGCATGGCCTTCACCAAGTCACCCGTCATGCGCGTGAATGCCAGGAGCTCGGGTACCGCCATGCGCGTGAGCGGCTCGATGATGTCGAACACGTCGCCGCCCGAACAGAAATTGTGCTCCGCGCCCGTGAGCACGATGGCGCGAATGTCCGACGCGTAGCTGAGATCGCGGAAGAGATCGCGCAACTCGGCGTACGAGGCAAAGGTGAGCGGATTCTTGCGCGACGGACGGTTGAGCGTGATGACCCCCACGCGCCCGTCGTGCGCGGTGGTCCACGCGAAGTGCTGCGGCATGAGAGCGGCCATGGGCTGCCGCATCGCGGCCATCGGATTGGTCATGCGGTCGTCCTCGGGGAACGGATACGGTCTTTCACGACGCCCAGCCGCGCGTGCATCGCGCGCCGGTCCGCCGCCGGCAGCGCGGCGAAGATGTCGGCGATCCAGCGTTCGTGGGCGCGCGCCATGGCGGCGAAGTGCCGCTTGCCAGCTGCGGTGAGACGCACGACCGCGGCGCGCTTGTCGGTGGGCGATACGCGTCGCGTGACGAGCTTGTCGGCCTCGAGCGCGCGCACCAGCCACGTGACGTTGCCGCCGGTGGTGAGGATACGTTCGGAGAGTTCGCCCATGCGCAGCCCCTCGGGGGCGCGCTCGAGCTGGGCCAGCAAGTCGAAGCGCGGCAGCGTGGAACCGAACTCGCGCTTGAGCGCACGATCGAGCTCACGCTCGACGAGCGTGGTGGTACTGAACAGTCGCAGCCAGAGCCGCAGCGCGTCCTGCGCGGCGCTCACGTGGCGATCACCGGTGGACGGCCGTCCACCACGATGGCCTGCCCCACGGGCGTGCCAGCCGGTGCGGTGCAGAGCGCCAGCACCACCTCGGCCACCTCCTCCGACGTCACAATGCGCGATTGACCGGCATCGGTGAGAATGGAGTGCAGCGCCTCCTCCGGCGTGCGGCCGGTGCGGGCCACGATCCACGACACCGCGCCCTGCACGAGATCGGTGTCGGTGTAGGCCGGACACACGGCCTGCACCGATACCCCGCGCGGTCCCACTTCGGCGGCCAGCGATCGCGTGAGCCCCACCATGGCGTGCTTGGCGGCCGTGTAGGCGGTGACGTACGGCGCGCCCATGAGCCCGGCCACGCTGGCCACGTTGATCACGTGACCGCTGCCGCGCGAGAGCATGCCGGGGAGCACCGCCTGTGTGGCGTGCACCGGCCCCATCACGTGCATGGCCATCATGCGCTGAAACAGCGCGTCGTCGCTCTTGAGGAATGGCGCCGACTCGGCGCTGCCGGCGTTGTTCACCAGAATGTCGATGGGACCCAGCGCCTCCGCCGCCGCCGCGCAGGCGGCCAGCAGGGCGTCGCGGTCGGTGATATCCGCCACCACGACGGCGGTGGGCCCCGGCAATGTGGCCGCCACCGCGTCGCCGCGCGCGGCGTCGCGCACCAGCAGCGTCACGCTAGAGCCCGCCGCCGAGAGCGCGCGGGCGATCGCCGCCCCGATGCCCCGGTTGGCGCCGGTCACCAGAGCATGGCGGGCGGCCAACACCGGCATGGAATCGCTCGTGGGCCGGCTCATGTGAGCTCTCCGGTGGGGGGTGCTCCCTCGGCCGCGGCCTGCATGGCGCGTTCGCGCTCGATGAGCCGGTCGAGCTGTGCCTTGCCGGAGCGGTACTGCACCGGCCAGACGGCACCGGCGTACCCGTACTTTGCGGCTTCCATGAGTGTCCACGCAGGGTTGGTGAGATGCGGCCGGCCGATGGCGACGAGATCCGCGCGGCCGGAGGCGATAATGCCGTTGGCCTGATCGGCGTCGGTGATCGCCCCCACCGCGATCGTGGCGATGCCCGCTTCCTGCCGCACGCGATCGGCGAACGGGGTTTGCCACATGCGGCCGTACACGGGTCGTTCGCGCTTGACGACCTGACCGGCGGATACGTCGATCACGTCAGCGCCCGCATCGCGGAACAGGCCGGCGATGGCGACGGCATGGTCGTCGGTGTTCCCGCCGGCTGTCCAGTCGTGCGCGGAGATGCGCACGGAGATGGGCCGTTCCGTCGGCCAGACGGCACGCACCGCGGCAAAGACTTCCAGCGGAAACTTCGCGCGTGCGGCGAGGTCGCCGCCGTAGGCGTCGGTGCGCTGATTGGTGAGCGGCGACAGGAACGCCGACAGCAGATAGCCGTGCGCGCAGTGCAGCTCGAGCCAGTCAAAGCCCGCCACCGCACCGCGCTCGGCCGCCTGCACGAACTCGCCGATCACGCGGCGCATGTCGTCGGGCGTCATCTCGCGCGCCACCTGCGATACGCCGTCGAGGTACTGCGTCTCCGACGGCGCGATGAGCGGCCAGGCGCCCTCCGCCAGCGGCTGGTCGATGCCGTCCCACATCGTCTTGGTGGCACCCTTGGCGCCGGCGTGTCCCAGCTGCAATCCGATCTTCGCCGGCGTGTGCTCGTGCACGAAGCGCACGATGCGCGCCCACATGTCTCGCTGGTCGTCGTCCCACAGACCGGGACACACCGGGGTGATGCGCGCATCGGGTGCCACGCAGGTCATCTCCGTCATCACGAGCCCCGCGCCGCCAGTGGCGCGGGCGCCCAGATGCACCAAATGCCAGTCGGTGGGCATGCCCTCGGTGGTGGCCGAGTACTGCGCCATGGGGCTCACCACGATCCGGTTGGGGAGCGTGACGCCGCGCACCGTGAAGGGCGTGAAGATCGCCGGCGGCGCCGCGACATCGGGTGCGATCGTGAGCCCCGACTGCTGTGCGAACCACCGCTCGAAAGCACCCACGTACGCCGCGTCGCGGACGCGCAGATTCTCGTGCGAGATGCGCTGCGAGCGCGTGAGCAGCGAGTACGCGAACTGCTCCGGGGCCAGCGGTGCGTAGCGGTCCACGTGTTCGAACCACTCCGTGGAGTTGCGGGCGGCATTCTGCAGCTTGAGCACCTCTACCGAGCGCTCGGCCTGATAGCGGCCCAGCGCGGCGGCGATGTCGCCGGGGTGCGCGGCCAGCTGACGGTCGAGGGCGATGGCGTCTTCGAGGGCCAGCTTGCTGCCGGAGCCGATGCTGAAGTGCGCCGTGTGGGCGGAGTCGCCCAGCAGCACGAGCGGGACGCGGCCGTGCGGGGCGTCGTGCCAGTGCACCCAGTCGGCGCAGGTAACGCGCGGAAAGCGGATCCACTGCGCTGAGCCGCGCAGATGCGCCGCGTTGCTGATCAGGGGTTGGCCGCCGAGGACGTCGGCGAAGAGCGACTCGCAGAAGGCGATGGACTCGCCACCCGTCATGTCGGCGATGCCCGCCTGCTCCCACACCTCCTGCGGCGTTTCCACGATGAAGGTGCTCATCGCGCCGTCGAACTGATACGCGTGCGCCTGGAACCAGCCGTGCGGCGTTTCCACGAAGGCGAAGGTGAAGGCGTCGAACAATTTCGGCGTGCCCAGCCAGACGTAGCGGCAGCGGCGCAGCTCCACGTCGGGGTGATACGTCTCGGCGAAGCGTTCACGCAGCCGGCTGTTGATGCCATCGGCGACGATGACCAGCTCGGCCCGCTCCTCGGCGATCACGGCCTCGAGGCGATCGGGGGGGAGATCGTGTTCGAAGCGCAGCCGCACGCCCAGCGCGCGGCAGCGTTCCTGCAGCAGCGCCAGCAGCCGCTTCCGTCCCACGCCGCTGAAGCCGTGCCCGCCCGAGCGCATGGAGCGGCCGGCGAAGCGGACGTCGATGTCATCCCAGCGGTGCAGGGCGGCGGTGATGTCGGCGCCGCTCTCCGGATCGGCCGCGCGCAGGTTGGCGACGGTCTGGTCGGAGAGCACGACGCCCCAGCCGAACGTGTCGTCGGGGCGGTTGCGTTCGAGCACCGTGACGACGGCGTGCGGATGACGCCGCTTCATGAGCAGCGCGGCATACAGGCCGCCCGGGCCTCCACCAACAACGACAACGTTCACCGCATGCGCTCCAGAAAAGAATATGACTCGACGGTACGGTCCATTACTTCAAATATCAAGGATTCGGCGAGCCGCCGCAGGCCCCCGAGGGCCTGCGGCCGGTCGCGCGGTTACAGAATAGTCGGCAGGATCGCGACGAACTGCCGCATTTCCTCGGGCGTGCCGATGCTGACGCGGCACCAGTCGGTATACGGCGGAAAAGCGCGTCCGATACGGAAGCCCTTGGCCAGCGCGGCGGCTTGCACCGTCTCGACCGGCTGCCCCGCATGGAAAAACACGAAATTGGTTTGTGAATCGGTGACCTTCCGGCCCATCGTCTTCAACGCCGAGATCAACAGCGCACGGCCTTCACGGTTCTTCTGCTTGATGAACGACTGATATTCGTCGTCTTGCAGGGACGCATTGGCGGCGTGCAGACCGAACACGTTGGGGTCGCCGGTTACGTACGAAGCGAGCTTCGCAAGAATGTCCGGGCGCGCCACGGCAAATCCCACGCGAAGGCCGGCGAGTCCGTGGATCTTGCTCGCGGTCCGTGACACGATGATGGGTTCACCCGCGAGCACCAGATCGACCATGGAGCGGTAATTCGGCGTGTCGACAAAATCGTAGTACGCTTCGTCCACGATGACCGTGGTGCGCTTGGCATTCGTTTTCACGAAGTCGCGCAAGGCCTGGTCGTCGTTCAGCGTTGCCGTGGGATTGTTGGGGTTGCACACGAATACCAGCTTCGTGTCGTTGCCGATCTTGGCATCCATGGCGTACAGATCGTGATCGAAACGATCGTCGAGTGGCACCTTGTGCACGGCGGCGTTGAGCGTGGTCCCGTAACGTGGCAGGTCTTCGAAGGTGGGCCACGGGGCGACGATCTTCCCGCCATTCTGTCCGTAGGCCAGCGCGAGGGTTGCCAAGACTTCGCTCGAGCCTTGGGTCACCAGCACATGATCCACCGGTACGCCGACATGTTTCGCAAACGTGGCGCGCAGTTCGGCCCGGATTGGCGGATCATACCAGGCGTGCTGCGTCCATGACGCCATCAGCCCGTCTTTCGCCTTGGGCGACATCCCGAACGGATTCTCGTTGTAGCACAACCGGATCGGTCCGGCTGCGCGACGCATGGCTGTGACGTCGCGTTCCAGTTGATTGAGCAGTTCGCCATACGAGACGCCACCGAGGACACGCGTGGCCTCCATGGCCGGCAGTAGTCCGGGCAATGCCAGGCCGCCGGCGACGCCGATCCCGGTGTTGACGAGCCATTGACGACGAGAGACCGACTCGGACATGCGAACCTCGGGTGATGAAGGGATGAACCTGCGGTGATGCTCAGCGCGCGCCGAACACCGCGCGATAGAACGCCCAGTTCCGATCGCCGAGCACCTCGAACAACCCCATGACGTTGTGTTCGACGTTGGGCACGAGAAAGTACTCCTGCACGATCGCCAGCCGTGAGACATGCGCGCGGAACTCCTCGTTGGCCGGCAACGTGAAGTCCAGCGAGCCGACCACCTGCCGAAAGCGGGTCAGCGCCCGCGGTGTCCCACGAATGGTGGCCGCGTACTGCTCCGCCACCGTGAACGGATTCTGCGCGATGTAATAGCTCATGTCGTCGCTGTACACGTCGCGCAGTATCTGGGCACGCTCGGCGGGACTGCCCGTGGCGCGCGGCCCGTTGAAGTCGAGATCGAGCGGGCCCGCCCCCAGCATCGACATGGCACCGAACACCTCGGGGTAGCGCAATCCCAGTCGTGCGGCACCGAGACCGCCCATGCTGAAACCTTCCAGCAACCGGCCGTCGCGGGTGGCCTGGGTGCGGAACGTCGCGTCGATCTGCGGCACCAGATCGCGCACCAGCATCGACTCCATCGGCACGCGTCCGTCCTTGGAGTCGGCCCACATGCTCGACGCCATGCCGTTGGGAAATACGATCAGCATGGGGGGTATGCGTCCCGCCCGGATGGCCTCGTCGAGGTACGACGCGAACACCGGGACGCCGGCCAGCCCACCGCCGCTGCCATGCAGCCAGTAGAGCACCGGGAACCGTCGCGTGGGCTCGCTGTCGTACTGCACGGGCGTGTACACGTGGTAACTCACCGTGGCACGCGCGACGGCGCTCGTGAACGTGCGATACTGCACACGCGGCGCGCTCATCGCGGCGGTGGTCCAGACCACCGGTGGTTGCGGCGTCACAGCGGGCGGCACCACCGGTGGCGTGGGCGCGACCGGTGCGGGCGTACCGGCCGAGCAGCCGACCAGCGCCAACGACAGCAGCACAGCGCGGGGCGTTCGAGGTCGGTGAAGAGTCATGGCGCGAGACGCAAAAGGGGGGCAGGCGATGGCGAAAACATAGCACAGCCCGTTCGTGCGCACTGGTACTTACGGTCGGGTGATCACGACGCGACGAATCCGATCGAGCTTCGGGAATTCACGGTCCATGTACGCATTGCCCCCGCGTTCGAGCGGGCCCTGCTTGCCCTGTCGCACGCCGCTGCCGGCGTCCTCGCCGTAGCCGCTGTAGAGACGGTCGAGCACCGCCATCCCTTCCACCACGGTACCGAGTACCGTGAACGGCTCGGCGTCGTTGCGCGGATTGTCGGCGAGGTTCACGTAGATCTGCGTGTTGCGCGTGTGCTCGCGTCCGGGCCCCTCGTACGAGAAGGCGAAGGTGCCGCGTGTGTTGTGCGAGCGGGGCGGGTCGTCGCGGAGGTAATGACCCTTCCAGGCGGCGTTCACCGCCGAGTCGCCATGCAGTCCCCACTGCGCGATGGAGGCGGCGCGCACGCGGTGGAAGCGGGTGTCGGTGAAGTAGCCGAGCCGGGCGAGGTTGTAGAGGCGGTCGGCGCCGAGCGGTCCCCAGTCGCGGTGCAGTTCGAGCACGAACACGCCCTTGGTGGTCTCGAATCGGAGCCGCGAGACGGGCGGGGCCGGGCGGGTGAACTCGGCGTTGGTGGGGTCGAGGAGGAGCGCGCGGGCGGCGGCGGGTGTGGCGGGTGTGGCGGGTGTGCTGCCGGCGGACGGCGCGCGATGGCAGGCGCCGAGGGTGATCGCGGCGGTGGCGATCGCGAGCGAGCGGCGGAGGGCGGGGGGCACGCCGGAAACGGACATGGGGAGGATGGTAGTGGGTCCGCGGGCGGGGGGTGAGGGGATGTTTGGTACTCAAAGGTCACATCGCGTGAATACCGCGGACGCGAAGCACGACAAATCGAATAGAATTCAATGCATGAAAGAGGATACGCCGCACAATCACAGCACTGCGGACACGGAAGCCGTAAGCGGGGTCGTCATCCCCTCGGTAGTCGACGAATTTCTGTCGGAGCGGGCAGGGTACTGGGTGTCGGCGATGGCGGAGGACGGGCCACCCGTGCGGGTCGACCTGCCAGCGCTTTTGGAGCGGCTGCGACGTCCGTCACGAGGACCGACGCCGGAGGCGTGATTCGCTCGCATTGAGATTGTGCTCGAGACTGCCGGGTTCTGGCCGGCGAATCCTGATCGCGTCGCGCTCCGTACATTGGCGCATGCCCTCCGAACAATCCCTGCGCCCGCTCGACGCGCTGAACGCCCGCGTGATGCAGCACCCCGCCGCCGCGCGCTTCACGCTGATGTGCCGCATTTTGCTCGCGGTCGCGTTCATTCCCACCGGCAGCGTGAAGCTGATGGGCGAGCGGTTCACGTCACTGGGCGTGGACACGTCGGAGGGCGCGTTCTTCGAAGCGATGTACCAGACCGGCGGCTATTGGCGCTTTCTCGGTCTGTCGCAGGTACTGGCCGGCGTGCTGCTGCTCATTCCCGCCACCGCGTTCTACGGTGCGGTGCTGTTCCTGCCCATTCTCGTGAACGTGGTGGTGATCACGATCGCGATCGAGTTCAAAGGGACGCCGATGATCACAGTGGCGATGCTGCTGGCCAACCTGTGGCTGCTGGCCTGGGACTGGCCGCGGTGGCGCGCGGTGCTGATCACGGACGGCACCCGACCGGTGATGGGCGGCTGGACGCGTCTCGAGCGCGCCGGCTGGCTGCTGGGTGCGGCGAGTGTGGCGGCGTTCTTCTTCGCGGTCCGCGGGGTGGCGTTGCAGGGGGCGGTGGGGGTGCTCGTCGGGTTGGG